>CANBSV010000089.1 GCA_947372225.1 Burkholderiales bacterium
AGCAGTGCGCATGCCGAGGGCGGCCGGAGCATGGCTGCGGCATCGCCTTCGCCCAAGTACCGACAGGAGTGCGCGGCCTGCCACATCGCCTACCCGCCGGGGCTGCTGCCTGCCGCCTCGTGGCAGCGCGTGATGAACAACCTTCCGCACCACTTTGGCACCGACGCCTCGGTGGACGCCGCGACGCTCAAGGAACTGTCCACCTGGCTTGCGTCGCATGCGGGCACCGGCAGCCGCGTGGGCGTCACGCCGCCCGACGACCGCATCACGCGGTCCGCCTGGTTCATCCGCCAGCACGACGAGGTGGCCGCAGCGACCTGGAAGCGAGCGTCGGTGAAAAGCCCGTCCAACTGTGCCGCCTGCCATGCGCAGGCCGATCAAGGAGATTTCGATGAAGACCGTGTCCGCATCCCCCGCTGAGACCCTTGCCGCCGAAGCGGCAGCATCCCGACGCAACGTGCTGGTGTGGGACGTGCCGGTGCGCGTGTTTCACTGGCTCATGGTGCTCAGCTTTGCCGGCGCCTACCTCACCGCCGAAAGCGAGCGCTGGCGCCTGGCCCACGTGACGCTGGGCTACACGATGGGCGCCCTGGTCGTGTTCCGGTTGGTCTGGGGGCTCATCGGCAGCCGCCACGCGCGCTTCGCCAACTTCGTGAGAGGCCCGGCGGCGGTGTGGCGCTATGTGCGTTCGATGTGGAGCCCGCGGCCTGAACATCACCTCGGACACAACCCGGCCGGTGCGGTGGGCATCGTGCTGATGCTGGCCCTGGCGGCCGCCGTCACCGTTTCGGGCTGGGCGGTCTACAACGACCTGTGGGGCGAGTGGCTCGAGGAACTGCACGAGGTGTCGGCCAACCTGATGCTTGCGGTGATCGGCGTGCACGTGGCTGCCGTGCTGATCAGCAGTCGCTTGCACGGCGAGAACCTGGTGGCCGCCATGGTCGACGGGCGCAAGGCCGGCTCCCCGAAAGACGGCGTGCGCGGCGCCTGGCGCAGCGTGGGCGTGCTGATGCTGGTGGCCGTGCTGAGCTTTTGGTGGCTGCAGTGGCAAAGCGCACCGACCGGCGCCGGGGCATCGGATGGCGCCGCAGCTCTCGGGCATGCCGCCGAACGTGATGACGATTGAAACCCGCTGACGACAACCACTGACCATGCGCATCCTCCTGGCTGAAGACGACACCCTGCTGGGCGACGGCCTGCGCGCCGGCTTGCGACAGCTGGGTTTTCTGGTGGACTGGGTGCGCGACGGCGAGGCGGCCGAAGCCGAGCTGCGCAACGGCACCTACGCTGCGGCAGTGCTCGATCTGGGCTTGCCACTCAAGGACGGCATGGACGTGCTGCTGGCCGTGCGCCGTGCGGGTGTCAAGCTGCCGGTGCTGGTGCTGACCGCGCGCGATGCCTTGCCCGAGCGCATCCGCGGGCTCGACGGTGGGGCCGACGACTACGTGATCAAGCCCGTCGACTTGCACGAACTTGCAGCGCGGCTGCGTGCACTGGTGCGCCGATCGCACGGCGAGCCGAACGATCTGGTGGTGGCGCAGGACATCACGCTGGATCCAGCGGCGCACTCGGTGCAGCAGGCGGGCGTGCCGGTGGCGTTGTCGCCTCGCGAGTTCGACCTGCTGCACGCATTCATGCTCAACGCCGGTCGGGTGCTGTCGCGCGAGCAGCTCGAGCAGCACCTGTACAGCTGGGGCCAGGAGGTCGACAGCAATGCGATCGAGGTGCACGTCCACCACCTGCGCCGCAAGCTCGGTGCGTCGGCGATCCAGACCGTGCGCGGCATGGGCTATCTGATGCTGCGCGAGGTGCCTTTTACATGACGCCCATGCCCCGGTCCATGCAGGGCCGACTGCTTGCGATCACGCTCGGCCTTGTGGCTGGCGTGTGGCTCGCCACGGCGCTGCTCACCTGGAGCGACGCGCGCCGTGAGCTCGATGAACTGTTCGACGCCCACCTGGCGCAAGCTGCCGCGCTGCTGGTGGTGCAGCAGGCCCAGGACGTCGACGACACGCACGAGGTCGATGCGCCGACCCTGCACCGCTACGCGCCGAAGGTCGCCTTCCAGGTGTTCCATGAAGGAGCCCTCGCGCTGCGATCGGCCAACGCGCCGGCCCAGCCCATGGTGCCGCTGGGCGATGCCCTGCAGGCGGGTCTGCGCACCGTGTCCATCGACGGCGTCGAATGGCGCGTGTTCGCCGCCATGGGTGCCGAACGCGATGTGCAGGTCTACGTGGGCGAGGCGATCAGCTCGCGCGAGTCGGTGCTGATGGCGGTGCTGCGCAGCACCTTGTGGCCGATGGCCGTGGCACTGCCGCTGCTGGCGCTGGCCGTGTGGTGGGGAGTGCGCCGTGCCGTGGCGCCGTTGCGCCGGCTCGGCCGCGTGCTGGCTGAGCGCCAGCCGCAGGCGGTCGAGCCGGTGGTGCTCGATGACGCACCGACGGAGATGCAGCCGATGCTGGCCGAGCTCAACGACCTGTTCGCCCGCATCGCCACCCTGATGGAGTCCCAGCAGCGGTTCACCGCCGATGCGGCCCACGAACTGCGCACGCCGATCGCCGCGATTCGCACCCAGGCCCAGGTCGCGCAGGGGGAGGCCGATGCGGCGTTTCGCCAACACGCTTTGCAGGCCACGATCGCCGGCTGTGACCGGGCGACCCGGCTCGTCGATCAGTTGCTGACGTTGTCCCAGCTTGAAGCCGGCACGTTGCCCGCCGCAGGGGCCGTCGATCTGGCCGCGGTGGTGCGCCAGACCGTGGCCGAGCTGGCGTCGCAGGCAATTCGCAAGTCGCGGACCTTCGAGCTCGATGCCGCCGAGGCTTGCTTCGTGGCCGCCGACCCCGTGCTGCTGCGGGTGCTGATCCGCAACCTGGTCGACAACGCCATTCGCTACAACTCGGCGCGCGCTGTCGTGAAGGTGTCGGTTGCCCGCATCGCCAACCGGGTGCGCATGGTCGTCGAGGACAGCGGACCGGGCCTGAGCGAGGCCGCTCGCGAGCGGCTGGGTGAACGCTTCTTCCGTGTGCTGGGCACAGGACAAAGCGGCAGCGGGCTGGGCTGGTCGATCGTTCGGCGCATCGCGGGGGTGCAAAACGCGACCCTGCGGGTTGACAGCTCGGCCACCCTCGGTGGTCTCAAAGTCGAGGTCGAGTGGCCGGTGGCCAAAGCGAACGCGGGCTGATTTCAGTCCAGACCGCAGCCGCGACATCGCGTAGATTGCCCCTGAGCCGCCCGACACGTGCGGCCCAAGGTCCCCCATGAAAAATCTGACGACGCCCCCCACCCCGGGGCAAGTGGTGCTGGTGCTGCAAGGTGGAGGGGCGCTTGGCGCCTACCACTGTGGCGTTTACGAGGCGCTGCACGACGCAGGCATCGAGCCCGACTGGGTCATCGGCACGTCGATCGGTGCCATCAACGGTGCGTTGATCGCGGGCAACCCGCCCGAGCTGCGCAGCCAGCGACTGCAGGAGTTCTGGCAAAAGATCGAAAAGCCGCCTGCGAATGTCAATTTCGGCGTCTGGGGCTTTGGCAACATGCTGGCCAACCTGTCCACCTACACGCAGGGCGTGCCGGGTTTTTTCGAGACCAACCCGCAAGCCATGGGCGGGCTCAACGCGAAATTGGGGGTCGAGCACGCGTCGTACTACAGCACCGATCCGCTGCGCCGCACGCTCGCCGAACTGGTCGACTTCAAGCGCCTCAATGCCAAGGCGCCGCACCGCGCGATGCGACTGACCGTGGGGTGCGTCAACGCGTGCAGTGGCGTCATGCAGTATGTCGACAGCCGCGACGAGCCGTTGAGCATCGACCACATCATGGCCTCGGGGGCGCTGCCGCCGGCCTTTCCTGCGGTGCGCATCGACGGTGACCCTTACTGGGACGGCGGGCTGTACTCCAACACCCCGATCGAAGCGGTCTTCGACGACCGGCCACGCCACGATTCGCTGATCTTCGCGGCGAACGTGTGGCACCAGAGCGGCCCCGAACCCGAGTCGATCTGGGAGGTGATGGGTCGAATGAAAGACATCCAGTACGCCAGCCGCGCGGACGGTCACATCCGGCGGCAAAAGCAGATCCACCGGCTGCGTCACACCATCGGGCAACTCGGCGAGCGGCTCTCGCCGCAGCAGCGGGCCGATCCCGAGGTGCGCGCGCTGCTGGCCTGGGGTTGCAGCACCACCATGCACGTGGTGCACCTGGTGGCGCCGCGCCTCGAGGGCGAGGACCACACCAAGGACATCGATTTCAGCCCCACCGGCGTGAGCGCCAGGCGGGAGGCGGGCCGTGCGGACACCGAGCGGATGATTCAGCGGGCCCCTTGGCGTGAGCCGACGGACCCCATGAAAGGCGTCATCGAGCACCGCTGAGCCCACCCTGAGGTGCCACGCGCGGGGCCCGCAGAAAAATTCCGTCGTGCTGATTCGATGCAGCCCCCTTCGGGCACCCCGATCTGCCCTGAGAATCCGGGGGGTCTGCGGGGTGTCATGGAAACTTCGTCGGACCGGCGCACAGTCTTGGTGTTCAAGGCTGGTGCACGAACAAGCACGAGAGGTTTTCACACCACATGTCGGCCCGCCCGCCCACTTTGATGCCCACGAAGGCGAATGGCGCTGCAGCGTTGCAGCGTTGGGCGGCGCTTCCGGAGCAGTTCCGGCCGGTGGCTGCGATGGGGTCCGTTTACTTCACGGCATCGCTGTTGTGCCTGTGGTTGGCGCGCACGGCCGGGCCGGTGCCGGTGCTGTGGTGCGCCAATGCGGTGGCGATGGTCTGGCTGGCCACGCGCACGCTGGACGAATGGCCCTTGTCGATCGGCGTCGTGGCCATTGCGGGTGTGCTGGCGGGCGGCGTGGCGGGCGAGCCGGCCTGGCTGACGCTGTCCAGCGTGTTGATCAACCTGATCGAGGTGGGCCTTGGCGGCTGGCTGCTGCAGCGGCTGGCGCTGCCGGCCCAAGGCGCCATCCGTCCCGTGATGCTGGTCGCCGGCTTGCTGCTGGCCGCAGCGCTGCCGGCCGCCGTGGGTGCGCTGGCGGCTGCATCGTTGTACGCGTTTGCCGGGCTGAGCGGTTTCGGCACGCTGTGGGTCGAGTGGTTTCAAGGCCGTGCGATCGGCAGCCTGGTCGTGCTGCCCGTTGGCGTGCTGATCGCCAGCACCGAGCGCTTGCGTCAGGATCGGTACAAGCTCGATCACCTCGCCGGTGACTTGCAGCGCCTTTATGAAACGCCGCCTTCGCTGATGCATTCCGTCGAGGTGACGCTGCATGCCATCGCTGATGGCGTGGTGAGCGTCGATGACGCCGGCCGCATCACCTACCTCAACCCGGTGGCTGAGAAGTTGCTGGGCTGGCCGCTGGCCGAGGCGCGCGGCCAGGCGTTTGGTCTCGTGGTGCGGTTGTTCGATCAGGCCAGCGGTCAGTCGCTGCCCAGCCCCATCGAACGTTGTCTCAGTGGCCTGGCCGGCGCCGAGGTGTCGCACGACGCCATGCTGCGCGACCGCGACGGTCGCGAGTGCGAAGTGCGCGACTCGGTGTCTCCGATCGTGGGCAAGGACGGGGAGTTGCTGGGTGCGGTGATCGTGTTCCAGAACGTGACCGAGTCGCGCGAGCTGACCCGTCAACTCGGCCACCTGTCGCACCACGACAGCCTCACCGGGCTGCCCAACCGCACGGTCTTCCAAAGCCGTGTGCGCCAGGCCTGCGAGTCCGCCAGCGTGCATCCCCGGACGTTTGCCGTGGTCTTCATGGACCTCGACCACTTCAAGCATGTCAATGATTCGCTGGGCCATGCGGTGGGCGACGAGCTGCTCATGACCCTGACGAAACGGCTCACCACGGCACTGCGCTCGGGCGACACGGTGTCCCGGCTGGGTGGCGACGAGTTCGTGATGCTGCTCGATGACATCGGTGGGCCCGACGAGATTGGCGAGGTGGCGCAAAAGATCTTGCGCGAGGTGGCGCTGCCGTGTGTGCTCGAGGACACCGAACTGACCGTGGGCATCAGCCTGGGCATCGCCATCTACCCGCAAGACGGCGAAGATCCCGACACGCTGATGAAGCACGCCGACGCCGCGATGTACCGCGCCAAGCGCGGCGGGCGCAACCGCTACCAGTTCTTCTCCCGCGAGGTCGATCAGGCGGCTTCCGAACGGCTGCAGCTCGAAGTCGACATCCGCCGTGGCCTGTCCGAGGGGCAGTTTGTGGCGCACTACCAGCCCATCATGGATGTGGTGAGCGGACTGCCGGTGGCCATGGAGGCGCTGGCGCGCTGGACATCGGACGCACGCGGCCCACAGCAGCCTGACGCATTCATCCCGGTCGCCGAGGAAAGCGGCCTGATCGTGCCGCTGGGCGAAGCCATGCTGCGCCAGGCCTGCGAGCAGCTGCGCGATTGGCGCGATTCGGCGCTGTCGTCCATGACCATCGCGGTCAACGTGTCGCCGGTGCAACTGGCCCATGCCCAGTTCGTCGACAGCGTGTCCGACATCCTGGACGACACCGGCGTCGACGGCTCGCAGCTGGCCTTCGAGATCACCGAGTCGACGTTGATGACACAGCCCGAAGACACGCTGGCGACCTTGCTGCGCATCAAGGCGCTGGGCATCAGCATCGCCATCGACGACTTCGGTACCGGCTACTCGAGCCTGAGCCACCTGAAGCGCTTCCCCGTCGACAGCGTCAAGATTGACCGCTCCTTCGTGCGCGACCTCGAAACCGACCCCGATGACCGCGAACTGGCCCGCGCCATCGTGGCCATGTCGCGCAGCCTGCGCTTGCGGGTGGTGGCTGAGGGCGTCGAAACCGAAGGCCAGGCCAGCATGCTCAGCGCCATGGGCTGCACTGCGTTGCAGGGCCATCTTTATGCCCGTGCGGCTGGGGTCGATACGACGTCGGCCTGGCTGCACCCTCGCATGCTGGTTGATCCAGCGCAAAACGAGGGTCTTGCCGTCGCGGCCTGAAAGTGTTAAAGCGGCCCGCTTTGTGGTCGATACCCACTCAAAGCGGCCCGCTACATGGTCGCAAACGATTCATCAGGACACCCGTGATAGCCATGAACATCAAGCCTTTACTCCTCGTCGGTCTTCTCGCATGCACTCAAAGTGCGTGGGCTGGTCGTCCGCTGGGCTCCGAAGACGCTGGCGTGGCCGACTTCGGCAACTGCCAGATCGAATCCTGGACCGAGCACGCAGGGCGTGAGCACGCCTTCGTCGGCGCTGCCGCTTGCGGCATCCTGCCGGGGCTGGAACTGGACGTGGACTACACCCGCCCGCACCCCCGCCCGGAAGTGCGTGGCGAAAGCGGTCTGGCCTTCAAGTGGGTGCCCGAGTCGTTGAAATTCAAGACCTCGGCCGGCGATTTGAACTTCGGGCTGAAGGTTTCGCAGTCATTCGTCCATCCCGTGGACCACCACTGGCGCGGCGCCGAAACGTCGGGGCTGATCCTGGCGACTCTGGCGCCCAGCGATCAGTGGGCGCTGCACGCCAACGTGGGCGCCGTGCGCGATCGTGAAAGTCACGACAGCGCCGGCCTGCTGAACCTGGCGGCGGTGTGGGCACCGCAAGAACATTTCCTGTTGTTTGCCGAAGTGCAGACCAACACCCGCAGCGAGACGTTTGGCGGCACCGTGAAGTCGGTGGGCGGTCGCTGGTGGGTGATCCCCCAGGTGTTGGGCCTCGATCTGACGGCCAGCCGTCAATCCGGCTCCGGAAGCACCTTGTGGACCATCGGCTTCGGCTGGTACGGCATTTCCCTTTGAAGTATTGAAACGGAGTACCCCATGAAACTGCGCACGCAAATCTTGGCTTTGGGCCTGTCAGGGGCGCTGCTTGCAGGCCTGACCGGCGGCATCGGGGTCCTCACCTCCTCTCGACTGGGAGTCTCCCTGTCGGATGTGGTGGAAGGCAGCCATGCGCTGCAAACCAGCCAGGACGGCGACATGATGCATGACGCCTTGCGCGGCGACGCCCAACTGGCGCTGCTGGGGGCATTCGAGGGAGATGGCGATCGCATCGCCGAGGCCCAGTCCGGCATGAAGGAGCACGCCGAGCGGATCAATGCGGTGCTGAACACCCTCGATGGCATGCCTGTGTCGGCGGCCACCAAGGAGTCTCTGGCCACGGTACGACCGCTCGTTCGCAAGTACATCGAGTCGGTGGCCACCGTGGTGAATGCCTCGGCGACCGACCCCGCTGCGGCCAAGGCGGCGATGCCGGCGTTGCAGACGGTGTTCACCGAACTGGAGGGGAAGCTGGCCGCGCTGTCGGCCACCATCGAGAAAAACAGTGAGGCAGTTGATGCTGCCGCCAGCGGCCGCGTCAATGAGTCGCTCGTGTCGATCAGTGCTGCGCTGGCGTTTGCGGTGGTCGCGATGAGCGTGGCCGCGCTGATGCTGGCGCGCAGTTTGGCGCGTCCCATGGATCACGCCGTGAGCGTGGCCGACAGCCTGGCGCAAGGCGACCTCACCGCGGCCATCCACCCGGCAGGCAACGAGGAGTCTGTGCATTTGCTGCAGGCACTGTCGCGCATGCAGGCCAACGTTGCGAATATCGTGCGGGAAGTGAAGTCCAACGCCGACGAGGTGGCCAGCGCCAGCGCGCAGATTGCCGGCGGCAACCAGGACCTGTCCAACCGCACCGAGGAGCAGGCCAGCGCGCTGCAGCAAACCGCTGCCACGATGGACCAACTGGGTTCGACCGTGCGCAACAACGCCGACCATGCCCGTCAGGCCAACCAGCTCGCGCTGGGGGCATCGTCCGTGGCCATCAAGGGCGGTCAGGTCATGAGCCAGGTGGTCGAGACCATGACCGGCATCAACGACAGCTCGAAGAAGATCGCCGACATCATCAGCGTGATCGACGGCATCGCCTTCCAGACCAACATCCTCGCGCTCAACGCCGCTGTGGAAGCCGCCCGTGCCGGTGAACAAGGCCGGGGCTTTGCGGTGGTGGCTTCCGAAGTGCGCAACCTGGCGCATCGCAGCGCCGAGGCCGCCCGCGAGGTCAAGAGCCTCGTCAACGCCAGCGTAGAGCGGGTGGAGCAGGGCACCTCGCTGGTCGGCCAGGCCGGTCACACCATGGACGAAATCGTCTCGGCCATCAAGCGCGTCACGGACATCGTCGCCGAGATCAGCGCGGCCAGCGCCGAGCAGAGCACCGGCATCGACCAGGTCGGCAAGGCGGTGTCTCAGATGGACCAGTCCACCCAGCGCAACACGGCCCTCATCGAAGAAAGCGCGGCCGCGTCCGAAACCCTCAGCCAGCAGGCACGTCAGCTGGTGCAGGCGGTGGCTGCCTTCAAGACCAGCGTTGGGGCTGGCAGCGCGGCGCTCGCGCTCGCCTGAGGCACGCGGCGGGCAGTTCAGTAGCCCGTCATGAACGCGGATTCGGCGCTGTCGTCCTGACGCTCGCCGGAACGGGCCCCGCGCCCCGGCACGACGATGTGAAACGCCGTGCCGCGCCCAATCAGGTTCTCGGCGTGGATGGTGCCGCCATGCGCGTCGATGATCTTGCGGCAGATCGCCAGACCGAGCCCCGTGCCGCCTGATCCGTCCTTGGTCTGACTGGACTGCACGAACGCATCGAAGACCTTGTCCAGTTCGGCCTCGGGGATGCCAGGGCCTTCGTCGCTCACGACCACACGCAGCTCGCCACTATCCGTCCGGTCGCCCACGATGTCGATGCGGCTGTGCAGCGGGCTGAACTTGATCGCGTTGGCGAGCACGTTGCGCACCACCTGCTGATAGCGCGGCGGGTCGACCTTGGTCAGCATCGGCTGCTCGGGCATGTTCACGATGAGCAGCAGTTCCTTGGACCGGATCAGCGGATCAATCTCCCGCACGACCTCGCGGATCAACACCCGCAGATCGGTGCGTTCGACATGGATTGCGCCGGCGGTGCTGTCGATCTTCGAGACATCGAGCAGGTCATTGACCAGGCTGAGCATGCGTTCGCCGGCGTGATGGATCTCGCCGAACATGGACTGCAGACGTTCGTGATCGCGCGAGCGGTTCAGCCCGAGCTCTGAAAAACCGATGATCGACTGAAGCGGGGTGCGCAGTTCGTGGCTGATGTTGGCGATGAACTCGGTCTTGGCGCGGGAGGTTTCTTCGGCGGCGTCGCGTGCCTCGCGGGTGGCGCGTTCGGCATCGCGAAACTCCGAGATGTCCATGAACACGCACAGGATGCCCGAAGCCCGGCCATCGGTGCCGTAGAGCAGCACCTTGTCGACCATCACCTCGCGCAGCGAGCCGTCACGATGCGTCACGCTGGATTCGTGGCGCAAGCGCGGCTGCGCGCGCAAGCGCTTGCGATCGTCGGCGTCATGCAGCCGACGTGTGGGCGGCTGATCTGCCGCAGCCGATGGGCGGTAGGCGTTGTCGCTGACTTGTTGCCCGGTGAAGTCCTCCCACGCCTTGTTCACGATCACGAACTGGCCGTCGAGCGTGATCACCGACTGCGGCAGCGGGCTGGTTTCCATCACCAGCTGCGTGAACGCCAGTTGAGCCTGCAGCCGCTGTTCGGCCGCGACCTGATCGGTCACGTCGATGGCGCTGCAGGCAAAGCCGCGGACGCTGCCCTCGTGATGCAGGGGAATGACCGACACGTCGAACGTGCGTGCGGTGCCCATCGAGCCCGTGAGCGAGGCTTGCGTGCGTCGTGGGGCAATGCCCGCACTGCGGGTGAACAGCGACCAGACCCGGTCGCGGTCGGTGTCGTGCACGAGCTCCCACAGACGCTGCCCCAGGGCGCTGCCCACGCTGGTTCCCATCACCGGCAACCAGTGCTGATTGACGAAGGTGATCGTGCCGTTGGCATCGGTGCGAAAGATCAGCTGCGGCAGGCTCATGACGGTGCCGCTGAGCTCGCGCTCGCGAACAGCCGC
>CANBSV010000090.1 GCA_947372225.1 Burkholderiales bacterium
GCGTTGGTGTAGCCCTCGGGCTGCCAGCGCTCGATCACACCGCCCTCCATCACCGACGAGTTGTCGCTGTAGGCGATCACGGTGTGCTGCGGCGCCAGCCGGTGGGTGTTGCGGATCATCTGGAACAGCGAGTGTTCCTGCGGCTGGCCGTCGACAGTGAACTGCGCGTTGAAGATCTTGTGGCGGCAGTGCTCGCTGTTGGCCTGCGCAAACATCATCAACTCGACATCGGTCGGGTTGCGCTGCAAGCCGGTGAACGCATTCACCAGGTAATCGATCTCGTCGTCCGACAAGGCCAGGCCGAAATCGGCATTCGCCGCGGCCAGCGCGGCACGGCCCTGACCGAGCACGTCGACCTGCGCCATCGGTGCGGCGGGTTGCTCGTCAAACAGGTGGGCGGCGTCCTCCCGCGTGGGCAGCACGCTTTCGGTCATGCGGTCGTGCAGCAGCGCGGCCACGGCCTGCAACTCTTCGGCGCTGAGCGACTTGCTGCCGCCGAACAGGCCGGTCTTGAGCGTCAAACGGTATTCGGTGACACGCTCAATGCGCCGGATGCCGACGCCGCAGTTGTGGGCGATGTCGGTGGCCTTGGAGGCCCACGGCGAGACCGTGCCCAAACGAGGCGCGATCACGATCAAAGCGCCTTCGGTCGGCCCGGTGTAGGCGTCGCCGTAACGCAGCAGGCCTTCGAGCGTGTCGCGCTGAGCACGCTCCAGGGGGGCCGAACTGCTCACCCAATGCACATGGCGCGCATGGACGGCACTGATGCGTGACACCAGCTGCGACAGCCGGGCCAGCAGCGACAAGGCGCGAAATTCCGGAAGCGCATTGCCCCCTTCGAAGTGGAGCAGGTGCTGGGTCGGTGTGGTCACGCGGGGGGCTCTGGTGCGGGCGGGATGACCCGGAAGTGGCAAGGGACGCCACGGGATTGCCCTCGATTTTAGGGGTCGGGTGAGATAATCATTCGCATGACGATCACCATCAAAACCGCTGCCGACATCGAAGGCATGCGCATCGCCGGGCGGCTGGCCTCCGAGGTTCTCGACCACCTCACGCCCCACATCGTGCCGGGCATCACCACCGATGCCATCGACAAGCTGGCACACGACTACATGGTGAACGTGCAGCAATGCATCCCGGCCCCGCTGAACTACGCACCGCCGGGTTACGCGCCGTTCCCGAAGTCGATCTGCACGTCGATCAACCAGCAGATCTGCCACGGCATTCCAAGCGACCGGCAACTGAAGAACGGCGACATCGTCAACGTTGACATCACCACCATCAAGGACGGCTGGCACGGCGACACCAGCCGCATGTTCGTGGTCGGTGAAGGCTCGATCGCTGCAAAGCGGCTGTGTCAGATGACCTACGAAGCCATGTGGCGCGGCATTGTCAAGGTCAAGCCTGGCGCACGGCTGGGCGACATCGGCCACGCGATCCAGACCTTTGCCGAGAACAACGGCTTTTCGGTGGTGCGCGAGTTCTGCGGCCACGGCATCGGCCGCAAGTTCCATGAAGAACCGCAGGTGCTGCACTACGGCCGCCCCGGCACGCTCGAGGCGCTGGTGCCCGGCATGGTGTTCACCATCGAGCCCATGGTCAACGCCGGGCGCCGCGAGATCCGCGAGGCCGGCGACGGCTGGACCATCGTCACGCGCGACCGCTCGCTGTCGGCCCAGTGGGAGCACACCGTGCTCGTCACCGAGACGGGCTACGAGGTGCTCACGCTGTCCGCCGGCAGCCCAGAGGTACCGCAGTTCGTTCGCGAAACCGCGACCGTCTGACGGCCCGCGCCGCGTCCCGCATGACGCAGACCCGCCTGCTGGCCGAATTTGGCGACTCTGACCCGCCTCAGGCCCATCGCATCGACGGCGCATCGATCGCGCAGATGCGCCTCGAGTTTCGCGCGGGCAAGGAATCCTTGATTCGCGAGTTCGAGGCGGCTCGACCCACCGCGAAATCCGCGTCCCGGCTCTTGCGAGGCTTGGCCCGCCACGCCGACGTCACGCTGTCGCAGCTTTGGGCGAAGCTGCACATGCCCATCGATGCCGCGTTGATTGCCGTAGGCGGTTATGGGCGCGGCGAGCTGTTTCCGCATTCCGACGTCGACGTTCTGGTGCTGCGAGCTTCGGCACCGCCGGGTGGCAGCGACGTTCTGCCCGAGCCGCTCGGTCAGGTCATCGAGGCTTTCATCACCGCGTGCTGGGACATCGGTCTGGAGATCGGATCGAGTGTGCGCACGGTCGAAGAATGCGGCGTGGAGGCCGAACGCGATGTGACGGTTCAAACCGCCTTGCTCGAGGCGCGCCGGGTGTGCGGCTCGAGGCGCGGGTTCAGCGTGTTTCGCCGCACCCAGGATCAAGCCATGAGCCCGCGCGCGTTCCTGCGCGCGAAGAAGCTCGAAATGCGCCAGCGGCATCAGAAGTTCGAGGACACGCCTTACTCGCTGGAGCCGAACTGCAAGGAAAGCCCCGGGGGGCTGCGCGACTTGCACGTGATCCGTTGGGTGGCACAGGCGGCCGGGCTGG
This sequence comes from Burkholderiales bacterium, assembly GCA_947372225.1. Taxonomy (GTDB): domain Bacteria; phylum Pseudomonadota; class Gammaproteobacteria; order Burkholderiales; family Burkholderiaceae_C; genus PBB1. The sequence continues at coordinate 2,529 of CANBSV010000090.1, forward strand.
GCAGCGCCTGGAGTGAGCTCGCCGCCAGCGGTCTGGCCACGCCGTTCGAGCTCAAGCAACTGCAGCGCAACGAGGGATTGCTCAAGCTGATCCGCACCCAGTTGCACCTGGCGGCCGGACGGCGCGAGGACCGTCTGGTGTTCGACCTGCAAAGCGCCATTGCCGAGCGCTTCGGTTATCGCGAGCGGGAAGGCCAGCAGGCGTCCGAGATGCTGATGAAGAACTACTACTGGTCCGCCAAGGCCGTGGTGCAACTCAACCAGATCCTGATGCTCAACATCGAGGAGCGCGTGAGCGGGTCGCAAGACGCGCCGATGCGTCAGATCAATGAACACTTCCTCGAACGCGATGGCACGCTCGAAGTCGCGAGCGACGACCTCTACCGCAAGGATCCGCACGCGATCTTGCAGACGTTCCTGACGTATCAAAGCAGTGGCGGGCCCAAGGCACTGTCGGCACGAACGCTGCGCGCGCTCTACAACTCGCGTGACCTGATGGACGCGCAGTTCCGCAGCGATCCGGTCAACCGCGCCGCCTTCATGAGCATCCTCAAGGCGCCCATCGGTGACACCCTCGCGCTGCGCTTGATGAACGAGACCAGCGTGCTCGGTCGCTACCTGTGGGTGTTCCGGCGCATCGTGGGGCAAATGCAGCATGACCTGTTCCACGTCTACACGGTCGATCAGCACATCCTCATGGTGCTGCGCAACGTGCGCCGCTTCTTCGTTCCCGAGCACGCACACGAGTACCCGTTTTGCTCGCAGCTCGCGATGCAGTGGGACAAGCCCTACGTCCTGTACGCGGCAGCGCTGTTCCACGACGTGGCCAAGGGACGGGGCGGAGACCACTCCGATCTCGGGGCGGCAGAGGCTCGAACTTTCTGCCGTGAGCACGGCGTGGAGCGCGACGACGCGTCGTTGATCGAATTTCTGGTGAAGGCCCACCTGACGATGTCTCGCGTGGCGCAAAAGGAAGACCTGAGCGACCCCGAGGTGATCAAGTCATTTGCCCAACTGGTGGGCAGCGAACGCCGCTTGACCGGGCTGTACCTCCTCACGGTGGCGGACATCCGCGGAACCAGCCCGAAGGTCTGGAACGCCTGGAAAGGCAAGCTGCTCGAAGACCTGTACCGCGCCACTCTGCGAGCCCTCGGTGGCGCACAGCCGCAGCTCGATGCCGAAATCGATGCCCGCAAGCAGGAAGCGCGGCACATGCTCAATCTGGCGTTGCAGGCACCCGATGTCGAGTTGCCGCTGTGGAAGACGCTCGAGATCAGTTACTTCGCCCGGCACGATGCCAGCGAGATCGCCTGGCACGCACGCACGCTGCACCCCCACGTGGCCGCCGTGATGCCGGTGGTCAAGGCGCGCGTGTCGCCGGTGGGCGAAGGCTTGCAGGTGGCGGTCTACCTGCGCGACCGTGCCGATTTGTTTGCGCGCATCTGCGGCTACTTCGACTCGGCCGGATTCAACATCCTGGACGCCAAGGTGCACACCACCCGGGCCGGCTACGCGCTCGACACCTTCCAGGTCACCAACCCGCTGCTGGAGTACTCGCGCGACGGTGCGCCGGCCGGCCAGTACCGCGACTTCATCTCGCTGGTCGAAACCGACCTCGTGCTCGCGCTGGCTTTTGAAGGCCCGCTGCCCGAACCGAGTCGCGGCCGCATGTCACGCCGCGTCAAGTCCTTCCCCATCTCACCGCGCATCACACTCACTCCTGACGAGCGGGCACAGCACTGGCTGCTCGGCGTGTCGGCGAGCGACCGCTCGGGCCTGCTGTATTCCATCGCGCGCGTGCTGGCCCGCCACGGCATCAACCTGCAGCTCGCCAAGATCAGCACGCTGGGCGAGCGCGTCGAAGACACCTTCCTGATCGATGGTGCCGGGCTGTCGCACAGCCGAACCCAGATCGCCATCGAGACCGAATTGCTCGATGCCATCGGCGCCTGAGCGCCCACACCATGTCGCCCGTGCACCCAAGCCGCCGGCGTCAACCGGTCTGACCCGATGTCGCTCACACCCATCGACGCCGCCACCAGCCTGGCGCAGCTCGACCGCTACGACGCGATCATCGATGCGCGCTCCGAGGGCGAATTCGCACTCGACCACCTGCCGGGCGCGCTCAACTGGCCCAGCCTCAATAACGAAGAGCGCGCGCTGGTGGGCACCGAATACAAGCAGATCTCGCCCTTCGTGGCCCGCAAGCGCGGCGCGGCGCTGGTCTCACGCAACATCGCGGCGCACATCGAACGCCATGTGCTTGACAAGCCCAAGGACTGGCAACCGCTGGTCTACTGCTGGCGCGGTGGCCAGCGCAGCGGTTCGCTGTCGCTCGTGCTGAGTCAGATCGGCTTTCGGGTGCAGGTGATCGAGGGCGGCTACCAGGCCTATCGCCGTGCGGTGATGGCGGATCTGGAGCGACTGCCCTCCGGGCTGAGCTTTCGGGTGTTGTGCGGCAAGACCGGATCGGGCAAGAGCCGCCTGCTTGCGGCGCTGCATGCACAAGGTGCGCAGGTGCTCGATCTGGAGGGCATCGCGAACCACCGGGGCTCGGTTCTGGGCCTGGTTCCCGGCCAGCCCCAGCCCACGCAAAAGCGCTTCGACAGCGTGCTGTGGGACACGCTGCGGCGGTTCGACGCCAGCCAGCCCGTGTGGGTCGAAAGCGAGAGCCGCAAGGTCGGCGAATTGCGCGTGCCCGAGCAGCTGATCCACCACATGCGCGCGTCACCGTGCGTGCACGTCGAGTTGTCGGTGGCAGCGCGGGTGCGCTTGCTGATGGAGGACTACGACTTCTTCGTCAACGACGTTCCGGCGTTTTGCGAACGACTCAACGCGCTGCGAGCGCTGCGAGGCAACGAGGTCATCAATGAGTGGCAGACCGCCGCCAGCGCAGGCCACATCGAACGCGTGGTCGAGCAACTGCTGACCACCCACTACGACCCGGTCTATCTGCAATCCATGCAGCGCAACTTTGCGGGCTTCCAGAACGCCACGCGGGTGGAGCCGGCCGACGGGGACCACGCCACATTGCAAGGCGTGGCGCGCTCGCTGCTGGTGTGAACCAACGGCGGCTGACATCCGGTTCGACCGACCCCCATCCCACGGACATTTCGCAAGGGACCTGCCCGGCACCTTTTGTTTAGGGGCCCGGCTGATGAGGTTCGTGCCTTTGGTGATTGCTTGTCGAGCGAGTTGATTCGCGGGGCGGCGCTATGGGGCGTCAGTCATGTGATTTCTGACCGAACGACTCTTGTCGACCCACTCCGGTCGTAGCGGCCAGAGATCTCAAAGCCGCAAAGCGGCCGTTCGAATTTGTAGCAGTGCCATGGGACCGTCCGAGCCTGAGCTTCGCAAGCGCTCGACGCGCGCATGGGTCACTCCAGCGCCTAGTTGCAGGGTCCAGTGATCGAAGACTCCGACCAATAGAATTGGTCACATGCGATTCCGCAAAACGCCCCGTAATCTGACTTCCTGGATTGCCGTCCTGGCCATCTTGATGGCAGCGCTCGCGCCATCAATTTCGCATGCGCTGAGCGCCAAGAGTGACGCGACATGGTTTGAGGTCTGCACGTCCGTCGGTGCCAAGTGGATTGAGCCCAGCAGCCGTTCCACCGACAAAGCGCCTGTGTCCAGCGGTGCTCATCAGTTCGAGCACTGCCCGTACTGCTCGCTTCACGCCCAGCCTATGGCGCCCCCCAGCGCTGCAGGCACTCTGGTATGGGCTTCGTTCCTCTCTGAACCTCCCCCACTGGGATCCTGGGCGCCGCGCCGCACGCATCACGCGTGGATGAGCGCGCAGCCGCGAGCTCCACCGCGATTTGCCTGACGCGTTGATTGCCGCGCTGGCCCCTGACGGGTGCTGGCGCGACGTCGTGCGATGCCGAGTCGTGCTTGTCAGGGGACGGTCCCTCTTTGGAACCAGCGAACGCGTGATGCGTTGAGTTGGCTTCCGCACGGCCCCCAGACGCACCGCCCCTCCCACGCTTCGGTCCGATTCATCGAATGAATCGCCGAGTGCCCTCATTACTGCCCGTGAATGGAAACTCAGTTGAACAAAATCTCAAATAACCAGCCTGGAAATCGACCCCTGATGCAGCGGACATTGATTTCAACGCTGATCGCTTGCTGTTTCGGCGTGGCCCATGCCGAAACAGCCACCCAGCTGCCTACAGTGGTGGTGAACGAGTCGATCGGCTACTCCGCTGCCACAGCAGACAGCACCAGCAAGACGCTGATCCCGCTCAAGGACCTGCCAGCGTCGATTCAGGTCGTGCCCCATGAAGTCCTGCGCGATCGCGGCGTGACGCGTACGGACCAGCTGCTCGAGAACGTCAGCGGTGTATTGGCCGAGTCGAGCTATGGCGGCAACGGAGCGACCTTCTTCAACATCCGCGGATTCAGTGAAAACAATGGACTGCGTGACGGCTTCCGGAACTTTGGCTATTTCGGTTTCCGCGATGTGCAAAACATTGAGCGTGTCGAGGTCTTCAAAGGCCCGGCTGGCGCCTTGTACGGCGGTGTTGGCGCAGTCGGCGGATACGTCAACACCGTATCGAAGCAACCGGGCCTGCAGAATTTTGGCGAGCTTGGCGTGACAGCAGGCAGTTATGGCCTGGTTCGCACGGCCTTGGATGTCAATCGAACGCTGGGTAATGACGTCAGCATCCGGCTGAACGGCGCCTATGAAGACAATTCAACATTTCGACACACCGGAGGCTATGACTCGTGGTCGATCGCACCGGCGATCAGCTGGAATGATAGGCACGGTACGTCGCTGACACTGCTGACCGAGTTCAACCACCTGAATCGCGATGGGTTTGATTTCGGCGTACCCAATGTCGCCAACTACCGGGAACTTTCGCGCACTCGCTACTACGGCCTGCGCGATGGCGTCTATCCGGGCGTGGCAGGCGACTACGGAAAGAACGACACCCAGGCTGTGACCGTGCTTTTCGAGCATGCACTCAACGACGACTGGAAATTCCGCATGGCCTCGCACTACAGCCGAGCGCACCAGTTGTCGACGCAGACATTTCCGAACAGCACCACGGCCAGCGGCAATCTGCTCGACTTCTCGGTCTACAGCGGTGCCAACGAAACATCAAAACAGTACGAGGTTCAGGCCGAGATCCTTGGCGAGTTTTCCACCCTTGGGTTCAAGCACTCTCTGCTCGCCGGTGTTGACTATGGCTACCTTGAGCAGGGCGGGCTTGGCTCCAGAGTCTCGACGATGACCCTCGATCTGTTCGATCCGAGTTTCCTTTCGGGGTTGACTCCTGCCGGTTCGCTCACATCACACCAGGGGCAAGGCAAGGACTGGGGCGCATACCTTCAGGATCTTATCGAGCTCACCCCGCAGATCAAATTTCTCACGGGCCTGCGCGTCGACCGTTTCGAGAACCGTGCGCTGGAGCAAGGGTCAGCGACAGGACACGGCAAGCAAACGGCTTTCTCGCCGCGTGTCGGCCTCGTCTGGCAACCGACGGACTCCACTTCGCTGTTCACGGACTGGAGCCGAAGCCATGCGCCGAATGTGGCACACAGCGGCAGCAACACCACCTATGACGCCGAAGTCGCTGAACAGGTGGAGGTTGGCATCAAGCAGGAGCTCATCAAAGACCGCTTGAATGCCACGCTTGCGCTCTTCGATCTCAAGCGCACCAACATCCTGACCACCGATCCTTCCAACCCGCTGCTACAAATTCTGGCCGGTAAGCAGACCAGCCGAGGGGTGGAGTTCGACCTGGCCGGAACGATCACAACTGGATGGAAGGTCATTGCGTCCTACGCATACACCGACGCGGTCGTCAAACGCGACACCAACTTCCCCGTCGGCGATACCTTGTCGAACGTTCCGCATCATCATGCCAGCGCTTGGAGCACGTATGAGTTTCAGAGCCTTCCAGGCTTTGGCATGGGCGCTGGGATGTATTACGTCGGCCGACGGGAGGCGAATTTGCCGAACACTTACAAGCTGCCTGGCTATGTGCGCACGGATGCCACGCTCTTCTACCAATACGGCGCATGGCGAACACAGTTGAATGTGCTCAACGTGTTTGATCGCAGGTATTACACCGGCGGATCAGCGGGCGTCTTCAACTACACGCTGGACCCAGGTCGTCCGCTCTCCGCGCAGTTGGCGGTGACGTACGCTTTCTAAGCATCGATCTCGGTTCAGCAGGCCATGGCTCTGATCTCCCAGTCGCACCAGGCTCGCCGGTGGTTGCCCGATTACGCAGCGCTCCGGCGCTGGCATTTCTATGCGGGTCTGTTCTGCCTGCCAATCTTCTGTTGGCTGGCCGTCACAGGAACCGTCTACCTGTTCCGGCCACAGATCGAGGCATGGCTAGATCGCTCCTATGAGAACCTGCACCTTGACGGATCACGAGCCGCGCCCTCAACCGAGGCTCGTGCTGCCGTCGAGGCCGTATCGGGATCGTTCTTCAGCCACTACGAACCACCATTGACTCCGACTGGGGCATCGCAGGTCGTCGTGATGCGCGAAGATCAGCTGTTCCGTGTCTATATCCACCCGGTGACCTTGCAGGCCATGGACATCGTCCAGGAGGACCACCGTCCCATGAATCTGGTGGCGAGTCTGCACGGCGAATTGCTGCTAGGGGAGCGTGGGTCGATGGTCGTCGAGGTCGCAGGGTCGTGGGGGGTCGTGATGATCCTCACAGGTCTCTGCCTCTGGCTTCCACGGGGCAAGTGGCAGCTCGGCGGAGTGGTTTATCCGCGGCTTCGGCAGCAAGGCCGGCTGTTCTGGCGTGACCTGCATTCCGTAGCCGGCCTCTGGATTTCCTTGGTCACGTTGCTGCTGTTGTTGACAGGCTTGCCTTGGTCAGCGAACTGGGGAAGCTATCTGACCTGGGTGCGCAATCATTGGGAAGCAACACAGGGCGCGCCCGACTGGCCCATCGGAGGCACAGACTTATCCCCGCAGCCGCTCGCCCCCCCAGCATCCTCAGGCGCTACAGGCAACAGCATGCCGGGCATGAGCCCAGCAGAGATGGCATCGATGGCGCACTCCGCTGGCGTTGCGCAACCTGGACGATCCAGTGCGCCGCCAGGCTCCGCGCTAAAGGCGCTCGATAAGTTGCTGCCGCTCGCGGTGGGCTTGCAGGTGCCTCGTCCGGTCTGGATTTCTCCTCCTGCTCAGGGCACTGAAGACTGGACAATTTCTTCCCATGCTCAGAACCGGCCCTTGCGCGTGACCTATACCGTGGCTGCAGATGGTGCAGGCGTGACCGCGACTCAGGTCTTTGACGATCTCAACATCGTCGACAAGGTGGTCAACGTCTCTGTCGCTGCGCACGAAGGGCATCTGTTCGGATGGCTCAATCAAGCCATCTTGCTGCTGAATGCAGTGGGTGTCTTGGTCGTCACCGTCAGCGCGACGGTCATGTGGTGGCGTCGTCGACCGAGCCATTCACTCGGGGCACCACCGCCGACGTCCAGGCCCCACCTCGCGGCACCGCTTGTCATCGCGATCGCTGCCCTTGCGGTGCTCCTGCCGATGTTCGGACTTTCACTGCTTATGTTGCTGGCGGTGGATCGAATTTTCATAGGGCGGCTGCCAGCAGCACGGCGCTGGTTGGGGCTCGTGCCGCCCGAGATCTGAACTCTGAATGTGGTGTGGCGCTCTTGCGCCTTTCAGCTTCGACGGGCAACCGGGCAACTCCCAAGCCGGCACTCACGAGTGCCAGCTCCTGGCCGACAGCGGGACTTCGTTCTGCGGTGAAGTAGTCCTCCGTCCGCACGGATCAGTGCTGGCTGGCAGCCGGGCGTTTGCCGGCGGTCTGAGAGTCCCTTATCCGGCGAACCAAACTGGCAAGGGGCTAGCCAGTGACCGCTTCAGCCCATGTGCAAGCCGCCGTTGACCGAGAAGTCAGCACCGGTGGCAAACCCGGACTCGTCAGAAGCCACCCACGACACCATCGAGGCGATGTCGTCGGGTGTGCCCAGTCGCTTGACCGGGATGCCGGCGATGATCTTGTCGAGCACGTCCTGACGGATCGACTTGACCATGTCGGTGGCGATGTAACCCGGGCTCACGGTGTTGACGGTGACACCCTTGTTGGCCACTTCCTGAGCCAGCGACATCGTGAAACCATGCATACCGGCCTTGGCGGCCGAGTAGTTGGTCTGGCCGAACTGGCCCTTCTCGCCGTTGACCGAGCTGATGTTGATGATGCGGCCCCAGCCCTTTTCGAGCATGTCTTCGATGACCTGCTTGGTCACGTTGAACAAGCTGGTGAGGTTGGTTTCGATCACCGCATCCCAGTCGGCACGGCTCATCT
>CANBSV010000091.1 GCA_947372225.1 Burkholderiales bacterium
CAGCGGCCCCGCCTTGCGCGCTGCCATCTCGCGCAGCAGCGCGAGCCCGTGGCGGCCGATCGCTTCATTGGTCTGGACGTCGGCCTCGGCGATCGCGTCAGCCTCGTCCCAGGCGGCTTGACGGCGCTGGGCCAGCGGGCTTGTGAGCAAGCGGCGCCGCATGCGCTGCACCGCCCAGGCCAGGTTCACCGCGGTGGGCCGGGCACTGGCCAGACGCCGGGCGCAGCGCTCGAGCGCATCGTCGCTGGCGTCCTGATTCGTCTGCAGCGCCATGTCATAGGCGGCGGTCGCGCCGATCAGCGGTGCGCCGCGCACCCACATGTCGCGTATGGCCGTGTGGACTGCTTCCACGCCATGAAGCCGCTCGAACACAAGCCGGTGCGGAAGCGCACGCTGGTCGATGACATGCACCGCGTCGCGCGTCGGCTCAGACCAGATCGTGCGCGAAGGCTGACCGTGGATCCTCATGGTGACGTCGGTGAGGTTTCGGCGTGATCGAACGGTTTGGGTTCAGCGTGCAGCCGCGCTTGAGTGGCCAGAGCGAACACCTCTGAAGCACGGTGATCCTTCAGTCGGTGATCCGACCACACCTGACGCCAGCGCCGTGCGCCGGGCGTGCCATGCCACAGCCCGAGCATGTGACGCGCCACGTGGCTCCAGGCCACACCCTGCGCGGCCTGTGCTCCCATGTAATCGACCACCGCCGATTCGACCGAGAGGCGGTCGTCGACGGGGTTGGCTGCCGCGCCCAGAAAGCGGCGATCCCAGTCGGCCATGTGCCATGGCTGGTGGTACGCGTCGCGACCGATCATCACGCCGTCCACATGCTGGAGCTGCGCCTCAATCGCCTCATCGCCCACGATGCCGCCGTTGATGGCGATGGTGAGTTCCGGAAATTCGCGCTTGAGCCGATGGACGAGTTCGTAGCGCAGCGGCGGCACCTCGCGGTTGGCCTTGGGGCTCAGGCCTTGCAGCCAGGCATTTCGCGCGTGCACGATGAACACCCGGCAGCCCGCATCGGCCAGCGTGCCCACGAAGTCGCGCACGAACTCGTAGCTCTCGACCCGGTCGATCCCGATGCGGTGCTTGACCGTCACCGGGATGCTCACCGCATCCAACATGGCTTTCACGCCATCGGCCACCAGCCCTGGCTCGGCCATCAGACACGCACCGAACGCGCCTCGCTGCACCCGCTCGCTCGGGCAGCCACAGTTCAGGTTGACCTCGTCATAACCCCACTCCTGAGCCAGCTTCGCGCAATGCGCCAGATCGGCCGGCTCGCTGCCACCGAGTTGCAGTGCCACGGGGTGCTCTTCAACGTTGAACTCCAGGTGCCGTTCCACATCGCCATGGATCAACGCACCGGTGGTGACCATCTCGGTGTAAAGCAAGGCACGCCGCGTGATCAGCCGATGGAAGTAGCGGCAATGGCGATCCGTCCAATCCATCATGGGCGCCACGCTCAGACGATGCAGCGAAGACTCAGGGTGGGACGGGCAAAGGGTTGACATCGGTGCGGGGGATCGAAGCGGGCTGGCGGGTTGGAATTGTGGAGCTCGCCATGGTGTCGCAGTTTGCTGGACGCCGCTCGGGTTCGGTTTGCCTGTACCGCAGGAAAATTCCGTCGTCGAGGCAAGCACGCGGCGATTTTTCGGTAGAACTGAGTGTCATGCGCCGGTTGCCGGACCGGCTGATGTCCCATTCGATCACCTGAACCCTTGTCCCATGACTGCTGAATCCATCCGGGTATTTGTTGGTGCTGTGCATTCGCATCGGCTGTTTGTCGAAGTTCTGCGTTGGTCCATCCAGCGCCACACGCGCCGCAGCGTCGAAGTGCTGTCCATCGGCGATCTGATGGGAGATACGCTGGCTCTGCCCAAGCGCCCCGAAAACCTGCCGAACACGCCGTTTTCGTTTCAGCGGTTTGCCATTCCGATGCTCACGGGCTGGCAAGGACGGGCCATCTATCTCGACTGCGACAAGGTGGTGCTCAAGGACATTGCCGAGCTCCATGACCGGCCGATGAGGTTCGGCCAAAAGGTCCTGCGAAGAACGTGGATGGGCCCCGACGGACGGGTGAAGATGCGAAGCTCGAGCGCGATGCTCATGGACTGCGCCCGCCTGCGCGAGTGGGAGCCGCAGCGCATTGCCGACGAACTCGATGCCGGACGCTACAGCTATGGCGATCTGATGAAGCTCAAGCCACTGTGGCTCAAGGGGTCGGTCCCGCGATACTGGAACTCGTTTGACCTCTACGAGCCCGGCCGCACCGCGGTGCTCCACTACACAAGGAAGTCCACGCAGCCCTGGATCAACCGCGGTCATCCGTTCGAGTCGGTGTGGTTCGAGGCGCTCTACAGCGGTCTGGACGCGGGGGCTGTCAGCCGGGACGCGATCGATTTCTCTCTGGAACACGGCTACGTCCGGCCGTCGATGGCTTGGCAGATTTCGCAGCGCGAGACCGACTCGCGGCGCGTGCCCCCCGACTTGCACGCCGCCGATCAGGCGTTCCTGGATCGCTGCAGCCAGTTCAACTTCAACAACCTGCACGGCGAATACCGGCGCAAGCCCTGAGCTTCTGGCAGCTGCAGGGGATGGATCGGCTGCGGCACCGCGGTGTGGCGCGACAGCGTCGTCAAGCGCAGCGCAATTTCTTGCCTTGATCCCGGTCGTGTTCCGCTGGTTTCCGCGCTGGTTTCAGCGGGTATCCTTCACGACCGTTTTGATCACCGAATCTGCACCATCGTGAATGCCTCCGCACTTTCACACGAGCCCAACGACGACCCTGCCGACATGCCTGTGGCCGCGGGCGAGCCTTCCTCGCAAGAAGGTGCGCGCGCGCTGATCGCCGACCTGTTTGCCCGGTCCCCTGCGGTCTACTGGATCGACATGCTCTTGAGTTCTTCGGCTGCCTGGGCGCTGACGGTGCTGTATTTCCTGGCCCCGCCGTGGAGCCTGATGCAGGTGGCTGCGTTCGTGGTGGCCGCCGTGCTTTTCTTTCGAGTGGGCACGTTCATCCACGAGATCGTGCACATGCCCAGCAGCCAGATGGTGTGGTTCAAGCGCACCTGGAACCTGCTGGTGGGCATTCCGCTGCTGATGCCGTGGATCGTGTACCGCAATCACGTCGAGCACCACAACCACCTGCAGTTCGGCACCCCCGCCGACGGCGAGTACCTGCCGCTGGCATCGTCGCCGCTGATCGAGACCTTGAAGTACATGGTCCAGGCGCCGCTGCTGCCACTGTTCATGCTGGTGCGTTTCGGCGTGCTGGGGCCCCTGTCGTTGCTGCATGGCGGACTGCGTGAATGGGTGCTGACCCGCGCATCGGCCGCCGTGTCCAACCCCTACTTCAGCAAGCGTTTCCCCAAGCGAGATGAGCCTCACCTGCTCATCGTCGAAACGCTGTGCTTCGCCTATCTGGCCGTGATCGCCGCAGGCGTCTGGTTCGGAACGATCACCCCGGCGCAATTCCTGATGGGCTACTCGCTGCTGGCTTTCACGTTGGGTCTGAACTGGTTTCGCAACCTGGCGGCGCACCGCTACGGCAACGATGGTTCGCGCATGACGATGGCCGAGCAGGTGGCCGATTCGATCAACATCACCGGGCAGACCTGGCTCACGGTGGCGCTGTTTCCTGTCGGTTTGCGATATCACGCGCTGCATCACATGTTTCCCGCCCTGCCCTATCACCGCATGGGCGAGGCGCACCGGCGACTCATGGCGGGTCTGCCCGACGATTCCCCCTACCGCGTTGCCAATCGAGACAGTTTCTTTGCCGCTGTCGCAGAACTGTGGTGCTCGGCCGGCCAGACCTCGCCGCAAAGCTCGGCGATGCGAGCGTGGTCGCAGGGCACCGCGCGCTCTTGAACGCCTTCGTGTCCCCTCTGGAGGCGCCGAGCCGGGGCGTTGTCGCCAAGGCGATCACGCCGCCGTGCCTGATCGTCAACCCGCGCAGCTTCAGCGCATCGCGCGGACTGGCTGCTCAGGCCACAAGCCTTGCGCTGGCGCACGGCGCCGAGGTGGTGACGGTCGATGGGCCGGCGTCCACGGTGGCCGCGGTCGAGTCGATCCTTGCTCGTCGACAGGCGCACGTCATGGTGCTGGCCGGTGATGGCACCGTTTGCGCCATCGTTGATCAGTTGTGTCACCTGCCTCACGGCTCCTGGGTTCCGGATTTGCTGGTGCTCCCGGGGGGGCGCAGCAACCTGACCGCCGCAGACCTGGTTCCGGGTGGCGCCGCGTTGGCAACACTGAAGCGAGCGCTCGAGCTCTCGCGGGAGGGACGCTGGGATGCTGCGGTCGAAGAGCGCAGGCCGTTGCGCATCGATCAGTCGCCGGCTCCGGCCCGTCACGGTTTCTTTGTGGCCGCAGCCCTGATCGACAGCGCGATTCGTCAATGTCACCAACACCGATCCGATCACCACACGCTGGCGAGCGGACTGAGCACCGTGGGTTATTTGATGCGGCTGGGCGCGCTGGCCTTGTTCGGCCGGTCCGGATTGAGCTGTCCGTCGCTGGCCATCGACGCACAGGGTTGTGGCACACAGCACGGTCGGGTTCGCTTGCTGCTTGTGACCACCTTGCTGCACCGCACGGGGTTGTTCGCACCGTACGCCGATCGGGGCCAGGGTGGTGTGCGCATGGCCGCGGTCAGTCGTGCCGCGCCGAACTTCTGGCGCCGGCTCCCACGGTTGCTCACGGGGCGCTATGTGCCCGCCATGAACCCTGAAAACGGCTATCTCAGTGGCCGCTGCGAACAGCTCACAGTCAGCGGATTGGCTGGATATTCGCTGGACGGCGAGGCCTTCGACACCGACCCGGGCCGCCCCGTCACCATCACTGTGGGCCCGCGCCTGCGATTTGTCTGCCCATGAACGCTGCCGCTGCTCCCCCATCGACGTCGGCACGCGACCGCACCTGGCAGATGATCGCAGCGCTGGTGCGCGCTTACCCGCTGCGCAGCGGTCTGGCGCTTCTGTCGGTGTTCGCCGCCGGGCTGATGGACGGGTTGGGCATGTCAATGCTGTTGTCGATGCTGTCCTTCGCCAATCGCACCAGCGCGCACGAACCCTCCATGCCTGAGAAATTCGCGTTGCGAGCAGCCGAGTTTGTGGGCCTGGAGCCCAGCGCTCCCGTGCTGCTGGCGCTGGCGATCTTGCTGATCGGTAGCAAGGCCGCGCTGTCGCTGCTGGGCAACCGGCAGGTGGGCTACACGGTGGCCAACATCGCGACCGACCTGCGGCTGGCGCTGATCCGCTCGGTCATTTCGGCGCGCTGGGCGCACTACCTGCAGCAATCGGTCGGGCGCTTGTCCAACGCGGTGGCCACCGAAGCGCAGCGCGCGTCCGAGGCCTTTCAGTACAGCGCCGAGATGGCGGCCATGTTGCTCAACTCGGTGATCTTTCTTTGCATCGCCATGGCGATTTCGTGGCAGGCCGGCGCGGCGACCGCGGTCGCCGGGGGCGCCATTCTGGTGTTGCTGCAATCGCTGGTTCGAAGCTCACTGGTGGCCGGGCGGCAACAAACCGAGTTGCTGAAATCGCTGCTGACCGTGATGGGCGGGCAACTGGCTGCTGCCAAGGCGCTCAAGGCGATGGCCCGTGAGGACCACATGGATGCGCTGTTGGCCGATCAGACCAAGGCCTTGCGTCGCGCCTTGCGCCGTCAGGTGATCAGCAAGGAAGCCATGGGCGCGCTGCAGGAACCCTTGCTGGCGATCCTGGTCGCGATGGGATTCTTCTTCGGTCTGGTCGTGCTGAAGATGCCCATGTCTGCGGTGCTGGTGATGCTGTTCCTGCTGGCGCGCACGGTCAGCTACCTGTCGAAGGCGCAGCGGGCCTACCAGCAAATCGTGCTGCGTGAGAGCGCCTATTGGTCGCTGATCGAGGGCATCGCCGCAGCGAGCGAGCAGGTGGAGCCGCGCGGTGGCGATCGGGTCACCCGGCTCGTGGAAGGCATTCGCTTCGAAGACGTGTCGTTCACCCGCGATCAACACCGGGCGATCGTCGAGCACGGATCCTTCACGGTGCCTGCGCAACAACTCACGGTGATCGTCGGACCGTCGGGGGCCGGAAAGACCACGCTGCTCGACTTGCTGGTGGGCCTGTTGCAACCCGACTCGGGGCGCATCCTTGTCGACGGGGTGCCGATGGCCGATCTGGACCTGCGCCAATGGCGCCGGCAGATTGGCTACGTGCCCCAGGAATCGGTCATGGTCGACGAGTCGGTGGCCTACAACGTGACGCTCGGCGAGGTGGGCCTGGGCGAAGGCGAGATCCGCGCCGCCCTGAGGGCCGCCGATGCATTGGAGTTCGTCGATGCCATGCCCGAAGGCATGTACACGCGGGTCGGCGAAGGCGGATCGAGGTTGTCTGGCGGGCAGCGTCAACGCCTGGCCATCGCCCGCGCGCTGGTGCACGAGCCCCGCTTGCTCATCCTCGACGAGGCCACCAGTCACCTGGATCCAGAGGCGCAGGCCGCGGTCATCGAGACCGTCACGCGATTGAAGGGCAGCCTGACCATCCTGGCGGTGGCGCACCAGGGTTTGTTGATCCAGGCCGCCGATCAGATCTGCCGGCTCGCCAATGGACACGTCAGCGTGATGCCCCGCAATGGCCGCCCCGAAGACCTGTCGGTGCCTGTTTGATGCGCAAGCGCTGGCGACCGCGGCGTGTGTGGCGCCGCATCATGTTTCTGGGCCTTCGTTCCCTGCTGCGCACGGCCGGTTTCGCCAGAGCCCACGCCATCGGGACCTGGCTCGGCGAAATCCAGTTCCGTCTGGACGGGGATTTGCGAAACAGCCTGCAACGTGACATCGCTGTGGCGCTGGGCCGCCGCGCAGATGACCCGTCGGTGCCCGTTCTGTTGCGCGAGGCCTATCGCGTGAACAACGCTGCCGTGCTGGAAATCATGTCGATGCTCGACCGCCGTCAGGACCCGGCCCTGCTCCTCCCACGCTGTGAACTCGATGGCTTGGAGCACTTGCGCGCCGCTCTGGCTCAAGGGCGTGGCGCCATGCTGCTGACCACACACATGGGCAACATGGCGCTGCCGCTGGTCCAACTCGTCGAGATGGGTTGGCAAGTCAGCGTCGTGTATCGCAGAGCCAAGATGATGTCTGCGGACTTCCTGCAGGCCGGGCTGGAGCAATATGGCATTCAGGGCATCCTGGCCAACAACGGCATCCAGGCCTACGGGCAGATTCTGTCGGCCCTGAAGCAGGGGCGTGTCGTTCTGATCATGCTGGACCAGGGGTCAACCCAGGTGCGGGGCATGGTGCAAAGCTTCCTCGGAAAGGCCATGCCCATGCCCGCCGGACCGGCTCAGTTGATCCGCGTTTCCCGCGCGCCCGTGCTGCCCCTGGTGTTGACGCAGGCCCGTCCCACATGGCGATTCAGCATTGAGCCGCCGGTACCTTTCGGCAGCGGCGCGGTCGAGGCCGACGTGGCCTTGCTCAGCCACCTGACCGAGCAGCAGATCCTGCGCTCGCCACACTTCTGGAGCTGGCACCACCGCCGCTGGAGCCAGTTGCCGGCGGCCACGGCCCCCTCATCCACCGGCACGGTTGGCGATCACGCCAGCGTCCACGACGCAGGCTGAACGCTGGTGGACGCTCGCAACAACCCTGAAACGGTGTGGGTCCTGCTGGGCAAGTGGCATGGCGACAACCAGCAATTGCTCGCCATCGCCAGAGCCCTGAACCGCCCGTTTCGCGAGATCCCGTTGCGGTTCAACGCACTGTCGCATGTGCCCCCTGCCTTTCTGGGGATCAACCGCCTGAGCTGGAACACCGAGGTGCCGCTCGGGCCGCCCTGGCCACGCATCGTTCTTGCCGCCGGGCGCCGCAGCGTGCCGGCAGCCCGATGGATTCGGCAGCAATCAGGCGGGTCGACCCGGCTCGTCAACGTCAACCGCCCCTGGGCTCCGCTGCACTGGTTTGACCTCATCGTGACCACGCCGCAATACGCTTTGCCCCCGCAGCCCAATGTGCTGTGCAACCTCATGCCCTTCCTGCCACCGCCAGCGGATCCCTCGCCCGAATCGGCGCTTCCCGACAACGCTCAAAGCATGCCCAGACCGTGGACGGTGGTTCTCGTGGGCGGCAACAGCCGGCCGATGGTGCTGTGCGATGCGACCGCCGCCGCACTGGCCGTCCGGGTCAATGAGGAGATCGGCCGGCATGGCGGCAGCGCATGGGTGGTCGACAGTCCGCGCACACCGGAATCGGCCAAGGCCATCATCGCGAAGGGGCTGAAGGTGCCATCGCAGATCGTGCACTGGCAAGCCGGCAAGCCGATCTACAACGCCATGCTCAACTCGGGTGACCGCTTCGTTGTGACCGAAGACAGCGCCTCGATGATGACCGAGGCCTTGTTGACCGGTCGGCCGGTCAGCCTGTTCAAGCTCGCCCGGCAAGGAGGTTGGCTGCGCCGGATCTCTGCCGATTGGCGGCTCGCGGCCTTGTCCAAACCTGACTCGCTCAAGGGACGCAGCTTCAGCCTGCTGGCCGAACTCGGGCTGCTCAGCGGCGTGCGTGATTTGGGACTGCTGCATGAGGCTCTGGATGAAGCGGGCATGTTTGATGGGTCCGGGCAGGCGCGCGAGCGCGCTTCAAACGAGCGCACCGAGACCTTGGCGCGACTGAATCAGCTGATCGACAGCACCCCGGCATGAAGACGTTTTTTCTGGCCTCCACGCCTTTGCATGCGTTGATTTCGCTGAGCATGATGCGCGGCCCTTTTCAAGACTGCGACAACACACTGGCCCTGATCAACAGGCCCGGGACAGGCCGCCTCGATCTTTTCGCTGAGGCGCTGAACACCATCAAGCCTCCCGGAATTTCGGTGCTGCAGATTCCCCGCATCAAGAACGGCGGCCTGGGCCCCGGCAGGGCGCTGCTGCGTCACATCAGCGAAATCACGCGTGAGCTGTCGCCGTCCCTCATCGCGGCGGGCAACGACAGGCGGCCGGAGTTCTACGCCGCTGTACGGGGGTGTGGCTCTGCCAAACGGGTCTACATCGACGACGGCTTGTACAGCTACGTTCCGAACTACGGCATTCGCGGCACTGTCAGACAAGACCTCTTCAGGTCGGTGCGAAGGCTGTGGTGTGGCCTCACCACCGAGAGGCCCTCGTTGACGGGAGGCTCTGTGGCCATCGAAGAGGCCTACATCCTCATGCCCGAGCGGGCTCATGCGGGCTTGAGCGGCAAGATCGTGCACGCCCTGCAGGCGGAATGGTTTGCCGACCCGTGGGTCACCCGAACCTGCGCGGCGGCCGTGGCTTCTGTGGGTGTCGACGTTGAAGTGTGCCGCTCGATCGGGCTGCTGGTGGTACTGCCCCATTCCCACGTGCTCGCGGCCTACCCTGAATTGCGTCTACAGATCGAAGCGCTTGCTTCAGCGCACGCCGACAAAGGCGCACTCGTGGCGATCAAGGCCCACCCGGGGTCTGACGTTGAACTGCACGAACAACTGCGTTTGCCTGATCGCAACACGCTGACGATTCCCAAGGCCCTGCCTGTCGAGGCTCTGGCCCCCCTACTGTCCGGCACGCTGGTGGTGGGTGCACTGACGTCCGCGCTGCTGTTCCTCGCGCTGCTCAGCGATCGAATCCGTGTGCGCAGCTTGACGCTTCCGGCCAGATCGGGCCATCAGTCGCAGGCGGACGACCAGATTCAGGACATCTACGGAGCGATGGGTATTCAGGCCTTCACCGGCGAAATGTGAGAGATGAAGCGCATGAAAACAGTCAAAACCTTCAAAAGGCACTGCACCCTGCTGGGTCTGGTTGAAGAAAAGTTCAACAAGAAGATGACCAAACGGCTAGAGAAATTGGCCGCAGAACACAACCAGAACCGGCAGGTCAGCATCGCAGTCTTCGCGAATGAGCACATCGGCATTCAAATCAATCAGTACGGCGTCTACGACAAGCTCGGGCTGGAAATATTGTTTGATTTCTTGAACCCGATATCCAGCCAACTCAAAAATGGATTGGCCATGGACATCGGCGCCAACATTGGAAATCATTCACTGTATTTTTCGAAACGCTTCAAAGAGGTTCACTCATTCGAGCCCAATCCGGCGACCTACACACTGCTGTCTTTCAATTTGCGCGACATACCCAATGCCACCCCATTCAATTTTGGTCTGGGCCAAGAGGCCGGTCATCTCGAGTTGAATGAAAACTTGCAGAACATGGGTGAATCATCGATCGTCTACAAGCCGCAAGGCGGCACCAGAACAGTCAACATTGAATTGAAAGTTCTGGATGAAATCTCGAATGAAATCACAGATTTGATTTTCATGAAAATCGATGTCGAGGGCTATGAGCACAGCGTCCTTGCGGGCAGCGCAGCCACCATCGAGCGACACCAGCCGATCATTGTCATGGAGCAGCACGCCACCGAATTCTCGGATGGCAGCACGGACTCCATCCGGCTGTTGAGTCAGCTTGGCTACAAGTTCTGCTGGCACCAATCCGCATCCAAAGGAAAGGGTTGGTTGGGTCGGCAATCTGACATGCTGTTCAATTCAATATTTCACAATACCCAGGAATACAAAATAATAACCAGTGACGTCATCCCCGTTGGAAAATACGGAATGCTGATGGCTGTCCCAACGAGATTTCAGGCCGCGCTGGGTTTGTAAAAAGATCGAAGGCTGCGAACTCAATGTTTGACAAAAACATCATTCCAGTGGTGTGCATGGCATTCGGCAAGTTCCCGCTTGCTGAAAAATACATCAATTGTCTT
>CANBSV010000092.1 GCA_947372225.1 Burkholderiales bacterium
TGAGCCACCTCCACCCCCCCCGGTGGAGCCCCCTCCGCCTCCACCTGTTGAGCCACCTCCACCCCCCCCGGTGGAGCCGCCGCCGCCGCCGCCCGTTGAGCCACCGCCTCCACCGGTAGAGCCGCCTCCGCCACCACCTGTTGAGCCTCCTCCACCTCCTCCGGTGGAGCCGCCTCCGCCGCCGCCTGTCGAGCCACCGCCTCCACCACCGGTAGAGCCACCTCCACCCCCACCGGTGGAGCCACCTCCGCCTCCACCTGTTGAGCCACCTCCACCACCACCGGTGGAGCCGCCTCCGCCTCCGCCGGTAGAGCCGCCTCCGCCGCCACCTGTTGAGCCTCCTCCACCTCCTCCGGTGGAGCCGCCTCCGCCTCCACCTGTTGAGCCACCTCCACCTCCGCCGGTGGAGCCACCTCCACCTCCGCCTGTCGAGCCACCGCCGCCTCCGCCCGTTGAGCCACCGCCTCCGCCGCCGGTAGAGCCTCCTCCACCGCCTCCGGTGGAGCCGCCTCCGCCGCCGCCTGTCGAGCCACCGCCTCCACCACCGGTAGAGCCACCTCCACCGCCACCGGTAGAGCCGCCTCCGCCACCGCCTGTTGAGCCTCCTCCGCCCCCTCCGGTGGAGCCGCCTCCGCCTCCGCCTGTCGAACCTCCACCGCCTCCACCGGTAGAGCCGCCTCCGCCCCCGCCGGTAGAGCCACCTCCACCAAACCATGCCCCGACGGCGTTGGACGACACCGGGTCGCTGGTTGCGTTGGAGAGCGTCAAAGTGACTGCTGCTGACGGAGTCATCTTGTCGAGTTCCGACCCGGCGGGCCGGGACAGCGATGCGGATGGCGACACGCTCCGTGTCACCCAGGCCAACGCCGGTCTGGCGATACCAAACATCACCGTCACGCCCTTGGGGGTGACGGTGGTCGGCATCTACGGAGACCTGACGCTGCGCAGTGATGGCAGCTACGACTACGTGGCCAACCGCGCGGGTGCGGTGGCCGCTGGCGTTCAGGTCGACGACGTTTTCTCGTACGAGGTCACCGATGGCAAAGGGGGCTTCGATACAGCCACGTTGACGCTGCACATCACGGGACAAGCCGAGACGCTGATCGCCCCGCCCCCCACCACGACGCCACTGGCCAACCCGCTGGGCCTGAGCGCCGAGTACTACGGCTACAACGACTTCAACCCGAGCGGCGACAACGCCAATCGCCGTCACAGCGACGACGGCACATTCGGCAATCTCGACCGCGTGGCTGACGTGACCTCGCTCATCAACGCGCGCAATGCAGTCTTCGGGGGCGGCAGTGTCGTGGGCTCCACCGTCGCCACGCAGGACAACGCAACCGACCTGAGGTTCACTGCCACCACGCTGGATTACGGCCGGATCAATGCCGTGACCAACTCAGTGGGCACCAATCCCAATGTCGCTCCAGGAGGTAACCCCAACGGGATCACGCGCACGAACAGCGAGTTGTTCAAGTTCATCAACAAGACAGCCAACACCTCGCCGGTCGCGGTGCGGGTGACACAGGGAACAGGCGACAACGACTCGCTGGGCACAGGCCCAACCAGCGGCCTGGGCAAGACCAGTGATGCAGCCATGCGGTTCACAGGACAAGCCTATTTGGACGCCGGGATGTACGACATCCGCGTGACGGCTGACGACGGGTTCCGCCTTCGACTCGATGATCAGACCGTGGCGGTTTTCGATGGGATTCAGTCTCCGACGACGCGGGTCTACTCGGGCGTGGCGCTCGATGGCGGTTTGACACCGCTGGAGTTGCTCTATTGGGAGCAAGGCGGCAACGCCGTGCTGCGCGTGGAATTCAAGCTCAGCAGCGATTCCGACAGCAACTACAAGGTGCTGGGATCGAGCACGTTGCCGATGTACAGCGATGAGAACGCTCCCACGCTGTCGGAACTGCAGGACATCGTGGCCGGCACGAAGGCCGGCACCTATGCCGTGCGCACTGGGTCGCTGCTCAGTGGCGGCGCGGGTGACGACCACCTGAGCGGTGGTGATGCCCGTGATCACCTGATCGGTGGCGATGGCCGCGACACGCTCGCCGGCGGGGCCGGAGCTGACGTGATCGAAGGCGGCAAGGGCGATGACCAGTTGACGGGTGGCGCAGGAAACGACGTTTTCCGTTGGTCTCTCGGCGACGCAGGAAGCACTGCCACGCCAGCCCATGATGTGATCAGCGACTTCGACAACACGAGCCATGCTGGCGATGTGCTCGACTTGCGCGACCTGCTGGTCGGCGAGTCTCACGCCGCCAACACCACGGCGTTGCCGGCCACCATCGGGCTGAACAACGTGCTGACGATCACCGCCCACGAGGGCAATCTCGCCAACTACCTGCACTTCTCACAGGCCGGCGGCGACACCGTGATCGAGATCAGCTCGAAGGGCGGATTCGCATCGGGGGCCTATGACCACGCCGCAGTGGACCAGGTCATCACGCTGAGCGGCGTCAACCTGATCGGCAGCTTCAGCAACGATCACCAGGTGATCAA
Organism: Burkholderiales bacterium; assembly: GCA_947372225.1. GTDB lineage: Bacteria > Pseudomonadota > Gammaproteobacteria > Burkholderiales > Burkholderiaceae_C > PBB1. The sequence goes on from CANBSV010000092.1 coordinate 2,515, forward strand.
CGACTTGCTGCAGCGGGGCAAACTGATCGCCGACTGATGCTCTGGACGTCGTCACCCCCCGGCGGCGACGTCCAGCGAACTGATCCACGGTCCGGTGGCACCGTCGATGCCGCACTCCCACAGGCGGGCGCCGTCCACCGCGTCCGTCACGCCTTCGGCGTAGACCTGAATCGACATGCCGTGAAGCAGCGTGACGGTGCTGCGCACGAACAGGGCACGCTGCTCATCACGGCCAACGCCTGTGACCATCGATGCGTCGAGCTTCACGTAGTCGAAGCCCGCTTCGAACAAGCGCGGAATCTGTCCGAGCCGTTCGCCGGCGTGATCGATGCCGAAGCGAATGCCGGTGGGCCGAAGTTGGCGGCCGAGTTCCTGCAAGAGATCGAAGTGCTCGACGGCCGCGGTCTCGGCCATTTCAAGCCAGATGAGGCGTGCGGTTTGGGGTGAGGTCCACAGCTGCGCACGCAAACGGGCCGCGAAACTGCTGTCAGTCAACGATGCCGCCGACAGATTGACGCAGCGCGCCTGGCCGTCGTGCTCGGAAGCCTTGAGCGCAAGAGCCAGAGCGCACTCATCGATGTCGCTGGTCAATCGGCTGCGAACGGCCAACGGAAGCCATCGAGCCGCCGGCTCAAACGGGCCGTTCGGATCGAGTTGCAACCGCAGCGGGCATTCCAGGTGCACGATCTGCCGGCGGTCATTGAGCACCCGGAAATCCATCAATTGCAGGCTCTGGCGGTCCAGTGCCTGACGGATGCGCTGACGCCAGGCGCCCTCGCCCAGCGTTGCCAGTGCACCCAGTGGACCGGTGCCCATCTCGACGGCAAAAGCGCCCTTGAGTTCGGCCCGCGCGAGCGCTGTGTCGGCGGTGGCCATCACCTGGCTGGGCGGCAAATCCCGGTCAATTTCCACGGCGCCGATGCACACGGCAGCATTGGTGCCGAAGCTCGGCAACACCAGCCGCAGGGCCTCAGCCAAGGCCAAGGCTGTTTCATGGGCCACGCCGGCCGCCGGCAGGCACAGGGCAAAGTCGGACCCGTTGAGCCGTCCCAGGAAGCAGCCCCGAACCTGATCGGAGTAGGGGCGCAAGGACTGGGCCATCGTCAGCAACAGTCGGTCCACCGCTGCATGACCAATGTTCCGGTTCAAATCGCTCAGGTCCATGACCCGCAACAGCACCAGCCCGCCCTCGGTGGGTCCGTCCTCGCGCTGCAGCGCTGTGGTCAACTGGATCAGGAAGTGCTTGCGGTTGGACAGGCCCGTCAAGGCATCGGCATTGGCCTGCCGGTAAAGCGCATCGATCTGCTCGGCCTGTGCGCTGGACGTCACACGCAAGCGACCGACCAGTGAGTTCATGGCGCTCGTCAAGCGCCGCAGCTCAGGCTCCGCGGGTTCGGCCACCTGCAAGAACTCCCCATGCTCGAGTGCACGCGCCTGGTCCACGGCGGTGCCAAGCGAACGGCTGATTCGGCGCACGACCAGCGTGCCCACGCTCGCCGCGATCAGACCGACCAATGCCATGGCCAGCGCCGAGCGCAGGCTGCTCGACCACAGGGCATCGTGGGCATAAGAGACATGGCTTTCCACCAGCACCTGGCCAAGGGCGCGCCAACCGTCAGACACCTGCGCAACGCCAGGCTTCGACTCAATCGGCACGGCAGCGACAAACCAGGCGGGAGCCCGTGCCGCCTGCGCCTCGGCCGACCGGTCGAACACCACCTTGCCGTCGGTCGACACCAACTGAACCCGGCGGTAGTACCCCGTGTCGAACTGGGCCGACATCAGCAGCCCCATCAACTCCGGATCGCCTTTTTGCTGCGACAGCGCGAGCGCCAGGGAGGCGGCGTTGTCGCTGTTTTTGAGCCGCAACTGGGTTTGCAACAAGTCGCGCGCCGAATTGGTCACGATCAAGACGCTGCCGGCAAATGCCAGCAACACGGTGGCCAGCAGAAGCAGCCAGATTTGGCGAATCAGCGACATGGATGCTCCTTTGAGCTGAAGTATTGGCGATGTGGCGTCACGGCTGGAACCCTTCGGCTCGAGCCTTCGCCAGCACATCGCGCCAGCGTGACAGACGTGTCACAGATTCCCCCGAATTCTGCGACCCGGTGCCTTGCCACAAACCTTCTCCGTTGAAACTGAACACCGGTGACAGATCGGGTCGCCGGGACGCAGGGCGAATTTCGGTGATGAGGTTGTCGAGGATCAGCGGCTCGGCGCCGGGCTGCGCGTAGTAGGCCAACACCATGTGAGCCTGAGACGGTCCCTCGGGACCCCCGAGTTGCGCACGCACATAGACCAGCCTGAGCTTTTGCACGGGCACACCGCTGACGAGAAGACTGAAGTACTTGGCGATGGCGAAGTCTTCGCAGTCGCCCTCGCCTTTGTCGAGCATCTCCAGGGGGCTGGCCCAGTAATCGACCACACCCCAGACCTCGAGATCGTCGCGAAACAGGATGCGACGGTTGAAGAACTCGTTGATGTTGCGCAACCGCGCGGTTTCCTCGGCACCCGTGCTCGCGACAAGCACCGTCAGGAGTTCCTTCAACCCGGCCGCAGCCTTCGGTCCCCGAATCTGTGCGGCCAGGGTCATCCGGTCGGTGTCCCACGCCATCGGTGCCGTGCTCACCAGCAGCAAACACACCGCAACCAGGGCACAAACCCGCGCGGTCCATCCCGCCCGCCACGAAACCGGACTCGGCCGCAAGACAACTCGCCTCAGCGAGGAAGGTTCAGGGACACGGGGAGTCACAGGGGCACAACGCCAGCCGGACGCGGGCGTCACAGGCAAAGAGATTTGATCAATCGTTGTCGTCGTACTACGGCACAACTTGAGCGAAGCATAGGCGGCGGGCAGGAGTTCACACTGCGGCGCGCACAGCAACATATTGCGCATGCGTGCGACTTACACTGAAGTGTCCCCAGGACCGAGATCAAGAGGACGTTGATCCCCTGCCAAGCTGCGTCTTCGCAGCCCATCCCGAGCGAGTCCCCATGCGCCTTTCCAACCCATTGACCCTCATCGCGTTGTCTTTGTTGTCACACCTGAGCCAGGCTGTGGCTCAGACTTCTGTCAGTGCGGCCGACCCGATGCGGCTCGCCGTCGTCAAGGCACTCCAGTCCAATCCGGAAGTGAACGCGAAATTCAACGCCTACCGGGCCTCGGCCGATGCGGTGGATGTGGCCGTTGGCGCGTTGCGCCCGCGGCTGGATGTGAATGCTGCCGCGGGCATCGAGGAAAACCGCATCTCGTCGCGCCGCCCCGAATCCGAATCGCTGAGGCGCACCGGTCTTGGCGTGAGCCTCACTCAGTTGCTGTGGGATGGGTTGGGCTCCAAACGGGATGTCGATCGCGCCAGCCATGAGCGCCTCAGCCGCTATTTCGATCTGATCGAAGCCACTGAGCAGACGTCACTCGAGGCGGCTCGGGCCCACTACGATGTCATGCGATTTCGTCGCCTGGTCGCTCTGGCCGAGGACAACTACGTCGAACACCGCTATGCATCGCAGCAGATTCAGGCACGGTTTCGCGCCGGCGTCGGTCGGGGCGTGGACTTCGAGCAGTCGAACGCCCGTTTGGCGCTGGCCGAATCCAATCTGACCACTGAAACCGCCAACCTGCACGACGTGATGGCGCGCTACCTGCGCGTGATCGGCGAGGTGCCGCCGGCATCACTGGGCCCGCTGACGGTATTGCAAGTCGGCGTGCCCGTCAGCGGCAGCGAGGTGCTCGACCGTGCCGTGGCGCAAAGCCCCGCCATCAGCGCGACGGTTGAGTCGGTTCGCGCTGCCCGGCTGACGGCGCAGGTGCGCGAGTCCGCCTTTCAGCCCAGGGTCGAGGCACGGGTTCGCAGTGGCTTTGGCAACAACTTCGACGGCGTTCGTGACCAGCGGCATGACAGTGCGGCTGAACTGGTGATGAACTGGAACCTCTACAACGGCGGATCCGACCAGGCGCGCGTGCGTCAGCAGGCAAACCTGATCAGCCAGAGCGAAGACCTGCGCGACAAGGCCTGCCGCGACGTGCGCCAAACAGCGGCCATTGCCTTCAACGACACCCGCAAGCTGACCGAGCAACTGGTGCTGCTCGACCGCAACACGATCGCCATCGAGAAAGCGCGCGACGCGTACCGGCAGCAGTTCGATATCGGTCAGCGCAGCCTGCTGGATCTGTTGAACGCCGAAAACGAGCTCTACACCGCGCGGCGTGCCTATGCCAACGCAGAGTACGACCGTGCGCTGGCGTTTGCCCGTACCCATGCCGGCATGAGCCAATTGACAGTCCAGTTGGGCATCGCAAGGCCGCTGGGTCTGGACGATGACGGGCAGGCCTGGTCGCTAGGCGACGACGGTGCGCACCGCTGCCCGGCCGACACCATCTCGCTTCCCTCGATCAACATCGAAGCCCTTGCCAAGCGGGTTCCCGCCCTGGCTGAACCGGCAAAGCCGGCCCCCTGATATCGCGTCTGGGTAGGGATTCGGGCGCGCCCGACGCGCAGCCTTGACTTGGCGCCTTCCTTGCTTGTGGACAAGCACGTCCACTAGCGAGGCCCATCATGCAAAACCCGTCGACCCGCGTGCGACTGATCCCCGCGCGATGCGGCACCGCGGCTCGCGTGTCAGCCGGGCAGCGCGTTCGGGTGATCAACACCCACGGCCAGCAGGTGGTCGACACCTGGGCTTACGCGCAGTCGGACCCGGGCGAGTTCATGTCGATGGAGCACAGCCGAGGCCACATCGGCACGATCTTTCCGTCGACGGGTTCGGTCATGCGCACCAACCGCAGGCGCCCCATCCTCAGCTTCGTTGAGGACATCTCTGGCGGCCGCCACGACACGCTGATCGCCGCGTGCGACCGATACCGCTACCAACTGCTGGGCTGCACCACTCACCACGCCAACTGCACCGACAACCTCGCTGCCGCGCTCGGTGAACTGGACTTGACCACTGAGCGGACTCCGTGCCCGCTGAACCTCTTCATGAACATCCCGATCGAATCCGATGGCGGCCTGACATTCGCCCCGCCTGTGTCGAGCGCAGGCCAGTGGGTCACGTTGCGCGCCGAGATGGATCTGGTGATCGTGTTTTCTGCCTGCCCGCAGGATCTGGTGCCGGTCAACGGACTGAACTGCACGCCAACGGATGCCCACTTCGAAATCCTCGCGGGGGAGTCGGCATGACGCTGCAGGAGCGCACCCTCAGCCTCGACCGATCTGATCTGGCCGCACGCACGACCAGCTTCGACAGCCTGCCGGTGATCGATGTCGGCGACCTGTTTTCGCCGGACCTCGCGCGCCGGCACGCGGTGGCCGCCCAGATGGGCGCGGCGTGTCGCGACATCGGCTTCATGTACATCGTCAACCACGGCATTGCGCAGCAGGACATCGACGCGGTGTACGCCGCCGCCGATGCCTTTTATGCGCTGCCAGACCACGTCAAGCAGCGCTACGACATCAATCGCCTGGGTCGGCACCGTGGCTACGTGGCCATCGGCGGACTGGCTGCCGACTCGCACGATGCGGATGCCTTCGACTTTCACGAAGGCTTCGAGGTGGGGCTCGAGTTGCCGGAGACCGACGCCGACTACCTCGCCGGCAACCTGATGTACGGGCCCAACGTCTGGCCCGAAGAACTGCCCGAGTTTCGCGCCGTGCTCTACCGGTATTTCGAGCAGGTGCGTGCGCTGGGCTGCCGTCTTTTTCGAGGTTTCGCGCTCGCGCTGGACGTGCCCGAGCACTACTTCGACGAGCTCATCGACAAGCCGATGGCGCAACTGCGGGTGCTGCGCTACCCGCCTCAGCCGCTGCCCATCGACCCGCGTCACATCGGCGTGGGTGCCCACACCGACTACGAGTGCTTCACCATTTTGGCGAGCAGCGCGCCAGGGCTGCAAGTGCAAAACAGCTTGGGCGACTGGATCGCCGCACCGCCCCTTCCCGGCGCCTTCGTGATCAACATCGGCGACATCCTGGCGCGCTGGACCAACGACGTGTTCCTGTCCACCGTGCACCGTGTGATCAACAGCAGCGGCGCGCAACGCTTTTCGCTGCCCTTCTTTTTCGGCGCCAACTTCGACGCCAAGGTGCGCTGCCTGGAGTCGTGCCAAAGCGAGCAGCGACCCGCGCGCTATGCGCCGATCACGGCCGGTGAATGGACCGTGTCCAACATCACCGCGGCGTACAGCTACCGGACAGACGAGCGCTGACGCCGGACCCTTCCGGCCTCAGGCATCTCGACGCCTTTACCGTCGCACCGGCGGCAAGTCGGTGCATGCGCCTTCAAAGGCCTCGGCCGCCAGGCCAATGCTTTCGCCCAGCGTGGGGTGCGGGTGGATGGTCTTGCCGATGTCCACCGCGTCGGCGCCCATCTCGATGGCCAGAGCGACCTCGCCGATCATGTCGCCCGCGTGCGTGCCGACGATGCCGCCGCCCAGGATGCGGCCGTGTCCATGAGCCTCATCGCTGTCGTCGAACAGCAGCTTGGTGTAGCCCTCATCGCGCCCGTTGGCGATCGCCCGACCCGAAGCACTCCACGGAAACAGGCCCTTCTTGACCTTGATGCCGCGAGCTTTCGCATCGTCTTCGGTGAGTCCGACCCAGGCGATTTCGGGGTCGGTGTAGGCCACGCTCGGGATCACGCGGGCATCGAACGCCGACTGGCTCAGCTTGGCATCGCCGAGCAGTTCGCCGGCGATGACCTCCGCAGCCACATGGGCCTCGTGGACCGCCTTGTGCGCGAGCATGGGCTGACCGACGATGTCGCCAATCGCAAAGATGTGCGGCACGTTGGTTCGCATCTGGATGTCGACGCTGATGAAGCCGCGCTCGCCCACCGCCACACCCGCTTTATCAGCCGAGATCTTCTTGCCGCTGGGCACGCGACCCACAGCCTGCAGCACCAGGTCATAGGTCTGCTCGGGCAGCGCCGCGGGCGAGTCATCGGTCGACTCGAACTTCACCTTGATGCCTTCCGGCGTGGCCTCGGCGCTCACGGTTTTTGTCTTGAGCAAGATGTGGTCGAAGCGCGGCGCATTCATCTTTTGCCAGACCTTGACCAGATCGCGATCGGCACCTTGCATCAGGCCGTCCTGCATTTCGACCACGTCGAGCCGAGCGCCGAGCGTGGAGTAGACCGTGCCCATCTCCAGGCCGATGATCCCGCCGCCAATGACCAGCATGCGCTTGGGCGACTGGCGCAACTCGAGCGCCCCGGTCGAGGTGACCACGCGCGCATCGCCTTGCGGCAGGAAAGGCAGCTTCACCGCCTCGGAGCCCGCGGCGATGATGGCGCGCTTGAACTTCACGGCCTGCATCTGGCCATCGGCGCGCTCCACGTTGAGCTGGTTCGGATCCACGAACTCGCCGCGCCCTTGCACCACCGTCACCTGGCGCATCTTCGCCATCGCAGCCAGGCCGCCCGTGAGGCGGCCGATGACCTTGTCCTTGTGCGCCTTGAGCCGCGCCAGATCGATGGTGGGCGGCGCGAACGTGATGCCCAGCGATTCGAAGTGCGAGACCTCGTCCATCACGGCAGCCACGTGCAGCAGCGCCTTGGACGGAATGCATCCCACGTTCAGGCACACACCGCCGAGCGTGGCGTAGCGCTCGACCAGCACCACTTTCAGCCCGAGATCGGCCGCGCGAAAGGCTGCCGAGTAGCCGCCGGGGCCGGCGCCCAGCACCACCACATCGCAATCCAGATCGTGTTCCATGCTCAGCGCCCGTTCACAGCAGGACCCGGCGGAAATCGCCGAGGATTTGCGCCAGGTAGGCGTTGAAGCGCGCAGCCCCGGCGCCATCGATCACGCGGTGATCCCAGCTCAGGCTGAGCGGCAGGATCAGCCGCGGCTCGAAGGCCTTGCCGTCCCACACCGGCTGCATCGCACTCTTGCACACGCCCAGGATCGCAACCTCGGGCGCATTGATGATCGGCGTGAAGTAGCGCCCGCCGATGCCGCCCAGCGAGCTGATCGAAAAACAGCCGCCGGTCATTTCGCTGGGGCTCAACTTGCCCTCGCGCGCCTTGCGGGCCAGGTCGGACATCTCCTGCGAGATCTGCAAGATGCCCTTGCGGTCGGCGTCCTTGATCACCGGCACCATCAGGCCGTGCGGCGTGTCGGCGGCAAAGCCGATGTGGAAGTACTGCTTGAGCACCAGCTGCTCGCCCTCAAGCGAGGCATTGAAGTTCGG
>CANBSV010000093.1 GCA_947372225.1 Burkholderiales bacterium
AAGGAGCGTCTGGGCCAGGCCGAGACCGAGGCATTGATGCCTCACGACCTGATCAATTCCAAGCCCATCTCTGCGGCGCTGAAGGAGTTCTTCGGCGCATCGCAGTTGTCGCAGTTCATGGACCAGACCAACCCGTTGTCCGAGATCACGCACAAGCGTCGCGTCTCTGCTTTGGGCCCAGGCGGTTTGACCCGCGAACGTGCCGGCTTCGAAGTTCGCGACGTGCACCCGACGCACTACGGTCGGGTCTGCCCGATCGAGACTCCGGAAGGCCCGAACATCGGTCTGATCAACTCGCTCGCGCTGTACGCACAACTCAACGAGTACGGTTTTCTTGAAACGCCGTACCGTCGGGTGGCCGACGGCAAGGTGACGATGCAGATCGACTACCTGTCGGCGATCGAAGAGGGCAAGTATGTGATCGCGCAGGCCAGCGCCACGCTTGATGCCGAAGGCAAGCTGATCGATGAGCTCGTGAGCGCTCGCGACAACGGCGAGTCGATCCTGACGTCGGCCGAGCGCATCCAGTACATGGACGTGGCGCCGACCCAGATCGTGTCGGTGGCCGCTTCGCTGGTGCCTTTCCTTGAGCACGACGACGCGAACCGCGCGTTGATGGGCGCCAACATGCAGCGTCAAGCTGTGCCGACCCTTCGTCCTGAAAAGGCGCTGGTCGGAACTGGCGTCGAGCGTGTTGCCGCGAAGGACTCGGGAACGGTCGTCGCAGCCAAGCGTGGCGGCATCGTGGACTACGTCGACACCAACCGCATCGTGATCCGTGTCAATGACAAGGAAACCGTGGCGGGCGAAGTCGGCGTCGACATCTACAACCTGATCAAGTACCAGCGTTCCAACCAGAATACCAACATCCACCAGCGTCCGATCGTTAAGCGCGGTGACAAGGTGGAGGCCGAAGACATCATTGCCGACGGTGCCTCGACGGACATCGGTGAGTTGGCACTCGGCCAGAACATGCTGGTCGCGTTCATGCCCTGGAACGGCTACAACTTCGAGGACTCGATCCTCATCAGCGAGCGCGTCATTGCCGACGACCGCTATACCTCGATTCACATCGAGGAACTGGTGGTGATGGCTCGTGACACCAAGCTGGGCTCCGAAGAAATCACGCGCGACATCCCGAACCTCAGCGAGCAGCAACTGGCCCGTCTTGACGAGTCGGGCATCGTCTATGTGGGCGCGGAAGTCAACCCGGGCGACACGCTGGTTGGCAAGGTCACGCCAAAGGGTGAGACCACGCTCACGCCAGAGGAAAAGCTCCTGCGAGCCATCTTCGGCGAGAAGGCATCCGACGTGAAGGACACGTCGCTGCGCGTTGATCAGGGCACCAGCGGCACGGTCATCGACGTCCAGGTGTTCACTCGTGAAGGCATCGTGCGTGACAAGCGCGCGCAGCAGATCATTGACGATGAACTGAAGCGCTACCGCCTAGACTTGAACGACCAGTTGCGAATCGTCGAGGCTGACGCCTTCGCGCGTATCGAAAAGTTGCTCGTGGGCAAGATTGCCAACGGAGGCCCGCAGAAGATCGCCAAGGGAACGGCGATCGACAAGGCCTACCTCGATGGCATCGAGCGCTACCACTGGTTCGACATTCGTCCTGCAGAGGACGAGGCCGCCAACCAGCTCGAGAGCATCAAGAATTCGCTCGAGCAGACTCGCCACAGCTTCGATCTCGCATTCGAAGAAAAGCGCAAGAAGCTCACGCAGGGCGATGAATTGCCCGCTGGCGTGCTGAAGATGGTCAAGGTCTATTTGGCCGTCAAGCGTCGTTTGCAGCCGGGCGACAAGATGGCCGGCCGCCACGGCAACAAGGGTGTCGTATCGAAGATCGCGCCGATCGAGGACATGCCGTACATGGCCGACGGCACTCCGTGCGACATCGTGCTCAATCCGCTGGGCGTGCCATCGCGCATGAACGTCGGTCAGGTGCTCGAGGTGCACCTGGGATGGGCCGGCAAGGGCATCGGCCAGCGCATTGGCTCCATGCTGCAAGAGCAGGCGAAGGTGTCGGAGTTGCGCAAGTTCCTCGACGAGCTCTACAACAAGTCAGGTGGGAAGACCGAGCGTCTGGATCACCTGAGCGACGCGGAAATTCTCGAGATGTCGGCCAATCTGACCAACGGCGTGCCCTTTGCAACGCCGGTGTTCGACGGTGCCGCCGAAGAGGAAATCCGCGGCATGTTGAAGCTCGCCTACCCGGACGACATCGCCAAGGCCAAGGGCCTCACCGCCACGCGGACTCAGGCCACGCTGCACGACGGACGCACCGGTGATGCCTTTGAGCGTCCCGTCACGATTGGCTACATGCACGTTCTCAAGCTGCACCATCTGGTCGACGACAAGATGCACGCGCGCTCTACCGGCCCGTACAGCTTGGTCACGCAGCAGCCGCTGGGCGGCAAGGCCCAGTTCGGCGGCCAGCGCTTCGGCGAAATGGAGGTGTGGGCGCTCGAAGCCTACGGCGCGTCTTACGTGTTGCAGGAAATGCTGACCGTGAAGTCAGACGACGTGAACGGCCGCACCAAGGTCTACGAAAGCATCGTCAAGGGCGAGCACGCCATCGAAGCCGGCATGCCGGAGTCCTTCAATGTTCTGGTCAAGGAGATTCGGTCTCTGGGTATCGACATTGAGCTGGAACGCAATTAAGGAGCACATGCATGAAGGGTTTACTCGATCTATTCAAGCAATTCACCCCGGATGTGCATTTCGATGCCATCCGGATCGGCCTGGCATCACCCGAAAAGATCCGCAGTTGGTCGTTCGGCGAAGTCAAGAAGCCAGAGACCATCAACTACCGTACGTTCAAGCCCGAGCGCGATGGCCTGTTCTGCGCCAAGATCTTTGGCCCGATCAAGGACTACGAGTGCCTGTGTGGCAAGTACAAGCGACTCAAGCATCGTGGCGTGATCTGCGAGAAATGCGGCGTTGAAGTCACTCAGACCAAGGTTCGTCGTGACCGCATGGGTCACATCGACTTGGCCGCGCCGTGCGCGCACATCTGGTTCCTGAAGAGCCTGCCGAGCCGTTTGGGCCTCGTGCTCGACATGACCTTGCGTGACATCGAGCGGGTGCTCTATTTCGAAGCCTATGTGGTTGTCGATCCAGGCATGACGCCGCTGAAGCGATTCGCGATCATGACCGAGGACGATCACGACGCGAAGCGCATTGAGTTCGGTGATGAGTTCGTGGCGTTGATGGGTGCCGAGGGTGTTAAGCGTCTGCTGGAGGAAATCGACCTCGACGTCGAGATCGACCGTCTGCGCAACGACATGACCGGCTCCGAGCTGAAGATCAAGAAGAACTCCAAGCGCCTGAAGGTGATGGAAGCCTTTAAGAAGTCGGGCATCAAGCCGCAGTGGATGGTGATGGACGTGCTGCCAGTGCTGCCGCCGGACCTGCGTCCGCTGGTCCCACTCGACGGTGGCCGTTTCGCGACGTCCGACCTGAACGACCTGTATCGCCGCGTCATCAACCGCAACAACCGTCTGGCTCGACTGTTGGAGTTGAAGGCTCCGGAAATCATCGTGCGCAACGAAAAGCGCATGCTGCAAGAAGCGGTTGATTCTTTGCTCGACAACGGCCGTCGCGGCAAGGCCATGACGGGTGCCAACAAGCGCGCCTTGAAATCGCTGGCCGACATGATCAAGGGCAAGAGCGGTCGTTTCCGCCAGAACTTGCTGGGCAAGCGCGTCGACTACTCGGGCCGTTCGGTCATCGTGGTCGGCCCTACTTTGAAGCTGCACCAGTGCGGACTGCCCAAGTTGATGGCGTTGGAGTTGTTCAAGCCCTTCATCTTCTCGCGCCTCGAGGCGATGGGCATTGCGACCACCATCAAGGCGGCTAAGAAGGAAGTTGAGTCCGGCACGCCGGTGGTCTGGGACATCCTCGAGGAAGTCATCAAGGAACACCCGGTCATGCTCAACCGCGCACCGACCTTGCACCGCCTCGGCATTCAGGCCTTTGAGCCGGTGCTGATCGAAGGCAAGGCCATCCAGTTGCACCCGCTCGTTTGTTCTGCGTTCAACGCCGACTTCGACGGTGACCAGATGGCAGTGCACGTGCCGTTGTCCATTGAGGCCCAGATGGAAGCTCGCACGTTGATGCTGGCGTCCAACAACATCTTGTTCCCGGCGAATGGCGAGCCGTCGATCGTTCCTTCGCAGGACGTCGTGCTCGGCCTGTACTACGCCACCCGTGAGCGCATCAACGCCAAGGGTGAAGGGCTGATCTTCTCCGACGTGGTCGAGGTGCAGCGTGCGCTCGATAACGATGTGGTCGAGATCACCAGCAAGATCGCCGTCCGCCTGACCGAGTTCACGAAGGACAAGTTGACCGGTGAGTTCACTGAGGCCACAACCCTGGTCGACACCACCGTCGGCCGTGCGCTGCTCAGCGAGATCCTGCCGAAGGGCCTGCCTTTCAGCAACATCAACAAGGCGCTCAAGAAGAAGGAAATCTCGCGCCTCATCAACGTGTCCTTCCGCAAGTGCGGTTTGAAGGAGACCGTCGTGTTCGCCGACAGGCTGCTGCAGGCCGGTTTCCGGCTCGCCACGCGTGCGGGCATTTCCATTTGCATCGACGACATGTTGGTGCCGAAGGAAAAGCCAGGCCTGATCGAGCGTGCTGAAAAGGAAGTCAAGGAAATCGAGCAGCAGTACGTCTCGGGGCTGGTGACGGCTGGCGAGCGCTACAACAAGGTGGTCGACATCTGGGGCAAGACCGGCGACGAAGTCGGCAAGGTCATGATGAGTCAGTTGTCAAAGCAAAAGACCATCGACCGCCATGGCAAAGAGGTCGACCAGGAGTCCTTCAATTCCATCTACATGATGGCCGACTCAGGAGCCCGCGGATCGGCAGCGCAGATTCGCCAGCTCGCCGGGATGCGCGGCCTGATGGCCAAGCCTGACGGTTCGATCATTGAGACGCCGATTACTGCGAACTTCCGCGAAGGCTTGAACGTTCTGCAGTACTTCATTTCCACCCACGGCGCTCGAAAGGGCCTGGCGGATACGGCCTTGAAGACGGCGAATTCCGGCTACCTGACGCGTCGTCTGGTCGATGTGACGCAGGATTTGGTGGTGATCGAAGACGACTGCGGCACTCACAACGGCATGAACATGCGTGCGTTGGTCGAAGGCGGCGAGGTCATCGAGAGCTTGCGCGACCGTGTGCTGGGTCGAGTCACTGCCATCGAGGTGTTCCATCCGGAAACCCAGGCGCTCTTGCTGGGCGCTGGTGAAATGATGGACGAGGATGTGCTGGACATGTTGGAAGCGGCGGGCGTCGACGAGGTCAAGGTTCGAACCGCGCTGACCTGCGATACGCGGTTTGGCATTTGCGGCAAGTGCTACGGACGAGATCTCGGTCGTGGCGGTACCGTGAACCAAGGCGAGGCGATTGGCGTGATTGCTGCGCAGTCGATTGGCGAGCCAGGCACGCAGCTGACCATGCGCACCTTCCACATCGGCGGTGCGGCGTCGCGCGCTGCGGTTGCATCGAGCGTCGATGCGAAGTCCGACGGCCTGATCGGCTTCAACCCGACCATGCGCTACGTGACCAATAGCAAGGGTGAGTTGGTCGTAATCTCTCGTTCCGGCGAGATCATCGTTTCGGATCAGCACGGCCGCGAACGTGAGCGTCACAAGGTACCGTACGGCGCGCTTCTGTCGATCAAGCCGGACCAGCAACTCAAGGCGGGCACTGTGCTGGCCAACTGGGATCCGCTGACTCGACCGATCATCACCGAGTTCGCCGGCAAGGCGAAGTTCGAGAACGTCGAAGAGGGCCTGACGGTCGCGAAGCAGCTCGATGAGGTGACCGGTTTGTCGACTTTGGTGGTCATCGACTCGAAGCGCCGTGGTGCGTTGAAGGTGGTGCGTCCGCAGGTCAAGCTCCTTGATGCGAGCGGCAACGAGGTCAAGATCCCTGGTACCGATCACTCGGTGACCATCGGCTTCCCTGTGGGCTCACTGATCCAGATCCGCGACGGTCAGGATCTGGCACCTGGTGAGGTTCTGGCGCGAATTCCGGTCGAAGGCCAAAAGACGCGAGACATCACCGGCGGTTTGCCTCGTGTGGCAGAACTGTTCGAGGCGCGAACGCCAAAAGACAAGGGCACGCTGGCCGAAATGACCGGTACCGTGTCCTTCGGCAAGGAGACCAAAGGCAAAGTTCGCCTGCAGATTACCGACCCCGAGGGCAAGGTCTACGAAGAGCTCGTGCTCAAGGAAAAGAACATCTTGGTGCACGAGGGTCAGGTGGTCAACAAGGGCGAATCCATTGTCGACGGGCCTGCTGATCCGCAGGACATCCTGCGTCTGCTGGGCATCGAGGAACTGGCGCGCTACATCGTCGACGAGGTGCAGGACGTCTACCGACTGCAGGGCGTGAAGATCAACGACAAGCACATTGAGGTGATCGTTCGCCAGATGCTGCGTCGTGTGCAGATCACCAACCCTGGCGACACGTCGTACATCGCGGGCGAGCAGGTGGAGCGCTCGGAGTTGCTCGATACCAACGATCGGATGGTGTCTGAAGGGAAGCTGCCCGCTACCCATGCAGACATCCTTTTGGGCATCACCAAGGCGTCGCTGTCGACAGACAGCTTCATCTCGGCCGCATCCTTCCAGGAAACCACTCGCGTGCTGACCGAGGCCGCCATCATGGGCAAGCGCGACGAACTGCGGGGCTTGAAGGAGAACGTCATCGTGGGTCGCCTGATTCCCGCAGGCACCGGTATGGCGTTCCATCAGGCTCGCAAGGCGAAGGAGGAAATGGACGACGCCGAGCGCCGCGCCATTGCGTTGCAGGAGGCCGATGAATTGGCTGATGCGCAAACCCAGGAAGCCGAAGCGGGCGCCGAGTCAGCTGAGTGATTTACCAGAGCAGCGAACGGTGAGCGGCTTAGGCCGCTCACCGGCCTAGGCTGAGTTTCGCTTTGTAGGGGCGGTGGCTCAGTTGAAAGCGGGGGCCAAACTGATGGCTTCATGTTGTTTCAGACCACTGCGGCCAGTGAGCCTCAAAGCGAGACTTGCGAGACAGCTCCGGGGCGCATACACTCATGGGCTTTTCGGCGCACGTGGCGGGGCTTGTTGCAAGGCCGCTTGTCGGGTCTACGGTCAGCCAATGGTCTTCGTGGCATCACCTTGATGGCCTGAGCCTCCCTCTCTCCGAGAGTAAGTGAATTCAAACGGGAAAAAAGTTAGCCATGCCAACCATCAATCAGCTCGTGCGTCACGGTCGCGAAACCGAAGTCACGAAGTCAAAGTCCCCCGCGATGCAGGGTAGTCCCCAGCGCCGTGGCGTTTGCACACGCGTGTACACCACGACTCCGAAGAAGCCGAACTCGGCGCTGCGTAAGGTTGCCAAGGTGCGCCTGACCAACGGATTCGAGATCATCTCGTACATCGGCGGTGAGGGCCACAACCTTCAGGAGCACAGCGTTGTGCTCGTGCGAGGCGGCCGCGTCAAGGACTTGCCGGGCGTGCGCTATCACATCGTGCGGGGCTCGCTCGACCTTCAGGGTGTGAAGGATCGTAAGCAGTCGCGTTCGAAGTACGGCGCGAAGCGCCCCAAGAAAGCCTGACACGTTGTCAGAATCTGTCCCCCCGCGATGGGCGTGGGGTGGGCATTGAGTGCGGTGCGCATTTCGGCGTATCGAGTAAGTGGGGCGCATGGCGTTGCCCTCGGCTGCACCGCCTTCAGGCGGTGTCGCCCACTGAAGTTTGAAAGGAAATTGAAATGCCTCGTCGTCGCGAAGTCCCCAAACGGGAAATCCTGCCTGATCCGAAGTTCGGTTCGATCGATCTTTCCAAGTTCATGAACGTGATCATGGAGTCCGGAAAGAAAGCCATTGCCGAGCGGATCATCTACGGCGCTCTTGAGCAAGTCGAAAAGAAGTCCGGCAAAGATCCGCTCGAGATCTTCGTGACTGCTTTGAACAACATCAAGCCGATGGTTGAAGTGAAGTCGCGTCGAGTTGGTGGTGCGAACTACCAGGTTCCCGTAGAGGTTCGGCCGGTGCGTCGCGTTGCGCTTGCCATGCGTTGGCTGAAGGAGTCGGCCCGCAAGCGTGGTGAAAAGTCGATGGCTCAGCGCCTCGCCAATGAATTGCTTGAGGCGGTAGAGGGCCGAGGCGGCGCCATGAAGAAGCGCGACGAGGTTCACCGCATGGCAGAGGCGAACAAGGCGTTCTCGCACTTCCGCTTCTGATCCCCTTCCGCCTATCGGCCGCTCTTCGGGTTTGTACCAGCCCGCGAGCGGCCCGCGTATTTGGTTTGTTTACTGGAGTGTCACCATGGCCCGCAAGACCCCCATCGAGCGCTATCGCAACATTGGCATATCGGCGCACATCGATGCCGGCAAGACGACCACGACAGAGCGCATCCTCTTCTACACCGGTGTGAATCACAAGATCGGTGAGGTGCACGACGGCGCTGCGACCATGGATTGGATGGAGCAGGAGCAAGAGCGAGGCATCACGATCACCTCGGCTGCCACCACCTGTTTCTGGAAGGGGATGGATCTGTCGTTGCCTGAGCACAGGATCAACATCATCGACACCCCTGGGCACGTGGACTTCACCATCGAAGTCGAGCGCTCGATGCGTGTTCTTGACGGTGCCTGCATGGTGTATTGCGCCGTGGGTGGCGTACAGCCACAGTCAGAGACGGTCTGGCGTCAGGCGAACAAGTACAAGGTGCCGCGCTTGGCGTTCGTCAACAAGATGGACCGAACTGGCGCCAACTTCTTCAAGGTCTACGACCAGATGAAGACGCGCCTGCGGGCCAATCCTGTGCCCGTTGTCATTCCCATTGGTGCTGAGGACAAATTCACCGGTGTAATCGACTTGATCAAGATGAAGGCCATCATTTGGGACGAGGCATCTCAAGGGATGAAGTTCAACTACGAGGAGATCCCTGCTGACTTGCAGGCTGATGCCGAAAAATGGCGCGAAAACCTGGTTGAGGCCGCTGCCGAGTCCAACGAAACGCTGATGAACAAGTATCTGGAGTCCGGTGAATTGACGGAGGCAGAGATTGTTTCCGGCATCCGTACGCGGACTCTGAATGCCGAAATTCAGCCCATGTTCTGTGGTTCAGCGTTCAAGAACAAGGGCGTGCAGCGCATGCTGGACGGCGTGATTGATTTCATGCCTTCGCCCATTGATATCCCGCCTGTGCCGGGCACTGACGACGATGAGAAAGAGGTCGTTCGTCGTGCCGCTGACGATGAGAAATTCGCTGCGCTAGCGTTCAAGCTGATGACCGACCCGTACGTGGGTCAATTGACGTTCGTGCGTGTCTACTCAGGAGTCTTGAAGTCTGGGGATTCTGTGTACAACCCGATCCGCGGCAAGAAAGAACGCATCGGTCGAATCTTGCAGATGCACGCCAATCAGCGCGAAGAAATCAAGGAAATTCTGGCTGGCGACATCGCCGCTTGCGTTGGTCTGAAGGACGTCACAACCGGAGAGACGCTTTGCGACCCTGAGTCCATCATCACCCTAGAGAAGATGATTTTCCCTGAGCCTGTGATCTCCCAGGCGGTCGAGCCAAAGACCAAGGCCGATCAGGAAAAAATGGGTATTGCCTTGGGTCGATTGGCACAGGAGGATCCGTCGTTCCGTGTTCGTACCGACGAAGAATCCGGCCAAACCATCATCTCAGGGATGGGCGAACTGCACCTTGAGATCATCGTCGACCGCATGAAGCGCGAATTCGGGGTTGAGGCTAATGTTGGCAAGCCACAGGTGGCGTACCGCGAAACCATCCGCAAGTCGGTCAGCGATGTCGAGGGTAAGTTCGTGCGCCAGTCTGGCGGCAAGGGACAGTACGGGCACGTAGTACTCACCGTCGAGCCGCAGGAGCCAGGCAAGGGTTTCGAGTTCGTCGATGCGATCAAGGGTGGCGTTGTGCCGCGCGAATTCATCCCTGCTGTGAAGAAGGGCGTTGAAGACTCGTTGCCGGCAGGTGTGCTGGCTGGATTCCCTGTGGTCGATGTCAAGGTTACGTTGACTTTCGGCTCGTACCACGAGGTTGACTCGAACGAAAACGCGTTCAAGATGGCCGCATCGCTGGGCTTCAAGGATGGTTGCCGTAAAGCCAGCCCTGTAATTCTTGAACCAATGATGGCCGTCGAGGTGGAGACCCCGGAGGATTACGCTGGAAACGTCATGGGCGATCTGTCATCGCGCCGGGGGATGGTTCAAGGTATGGACGACATGCCAGGGGGCGGCAAAGCGATTAAGGCTGAGGTGCCACTGTCGGAAATGTTCGGCTACTCGACCACGTTGCGTTCAATGTCTCAAGGCCGTGCAACCTACACCATGGAGTTCAAGCACTACAGCGAGGCTCCAAAGAACGTTGCCGACGCAATCATCACCGCTCGCGGCAAGTAAACAGCTTTAAAAGATCCAAGCCGGTCTTCTGCGGGTTGCCGTCTACTGCCAGTGGTAGGCGGATAAACCTCTCGTAGGAAACCTTAAACACAGCACTGGCGCTGCTCTTTATACGGAGAAACAAAATGGCAAAAGGCAAGTTTGAGCGTACCAAGCCGCACGTGAATGTGGGGACGATTGGTCACGTTGACCATGGCAAGACGACGCTGACGGCGGCGATCACGACGGTTTTGAGCAAGTTGTTTGGTGGCGAGGCCAAGGCCTATGACCAAA
>CANBSV010000094.1 GCA_947372225.1 Burkholderiales bacterium
CGAAACGCGGGTGTTCAAGTCACCCTCGCTCAAGAGCCTGTCGCCCGGCCAACCCATGATGCACGACGGGCGCTTCACGACCTTCGAGCAGGTGGTGAGCTTCTACAACCTGGGCGTCAAGAACGGCCCTGCGCTCGACAACCGCCTCAAGACGCAGCGCGGCGACCCGCGGGTGCCCAACCTGTCGCGTCCCGATCAGGCCGCGCTGGTGGCCTTCCTGAAGACGCTGGACGACCCGACCCTGCGCATCGACACGCGCTTTGGCAACCCGTTCAAGCAGTGAGACCGGCCCCCGCGTGATCGCGTCTCACTGCGCCGCCTGACGCAGCGTCTCGATCACCGGGCGGCGCAGCACATCGCGCAGGCCCCACCAGCCGGCCGCCAGCGACAGCAGCGCGCCGGCCACCGCGCCGACCAGTGGCACCGAGGGTGACGGGTGCCAGGCGAAGTCGAACACCCGGCTGGCCAGCACCCAGCCGATGGCCGAGGCCGCGCCCGATGCCAGCACCCCGGCCAGCGCACCCACGCCCAGCAGTTCTGCGCGCTGCACCTGGGCGAGCAAGCGTCCGCTCGCGCCCAGCGCGCGCATCACCGCGAACTCGCGCGAGCGCGCCTCACGGGTGGCCGACACCGCCGCGAACAGCACCACCAGCCCGGCCGCCAACGTGAAGGCGAACAGGAACTCGACCGCGCTGATCACCTGATCGAGCACGCCCTGAATCTGCGCGATCGAGGCCGACACATCGACGTTGGTCACGTTGGGAAACTGCCGCAACAGCGCGTTGTCGAATTCAGCGGCGGCCGCAGGTGCCTTGAAGGCTGCGATGAAGGTGTTGGGCACGCCTTCGGGCTGCGCACCCGGAAACAGCACGAAGAAGTTCACTCGCATCGAGCTCCAATCGACCTTGCGCAGGCTGCTGATGCGCGCTTGAACCGGTTGGCCGGCCATGTCGAAGGCCATCGTGTCGCCCAGCTTCAGCCCCAGCGTTTCGGCCAGGCCCGACTCCACGCTGATGGCGCCGGGCTCATTGCCGACCCAGCGCCCGCCCGCAAGCTCGTTGTGCGCGGGCAGCTCGCTCGTGTAGCTCAGGTTGAACTCGCGCTCCACCAGCCGCTTGGCGCGCTCACCCTTGACCGAGTCGACGGTCACGGCATGGCCGTTGATGGCCACCAGCCGGCCGCGAATCATCGGAAACCAGTCAAACCGCGTCACGCCCGCGGCGCGCAAATTGGCCTGAAAGGTCTCGGCCTGATCGGGCTGCACATTGATCACAAAGCGGTTGGGCGCATCCGGCGGTGTGGACTGCCGCCAGCTGTCGATGAGGTCGGTGCGCAACAGCACCAGCAGCATCAGCGCGAGCAGCCCGACGCTGAGCGCTGAGACCTGCAACACGGCGAAGGCCGGGCGCGCCGCGATCTGCCGGGTGGCCAGCACCAGCCAGCGTGGCGCGTTCGCCTCGGGCACGGCGCGGCGCAGCAACCACACCGCCGCCGCACTCAGCAGCGCAAACAGCGCAATCGCCCCGGCAAAGCCGCCCACGGCGATCAGCCCGAGCTGGATGTCCGACGACACCGCCAGCAGCAGCGCCGAAAACCCGAGCACGCCTGCCAGCAGCACGGCGATCGACGCGGGCTGCAGCGTGCCCACATCGCGACGGATCACCCGCAGCGGCGGCACGCGCGCGAGTTGCAGCACCGGCGGCAAGCCAAAGCCCGTCAGAAGCGTCAACCCCACGCCCACACCCAGCAGCGCCGGCCACCACGACGGCGCCGGCAGACTCACCGCCACCAGCCCCGACAGCAGCCACACGAAGACATGGTGCATGCCGAAACCCAGCGCCACACCCAGCGCACTGGCCAGCGCACCGACCAAGCCGAACTCGATGAGGTACTGAAGCGCAATGGTGCGCTGCGCCAGACCCAGCACGCGCAGCATCGCGCAGTCATCAAGATGGCGGCTGGCGAAGTCGCGCGAGGCGATGCCCACTGCCACCGCCGCCAGCAGAGCCGCCAGCAGCGCAACGAGATTCAGGAATTTTTCAGCGCGGTCCAGTGTCTGGCGCATCTCGGGGCGGCCGGTCTCGAGGGTGTCGAGCCGCACGCCGGCCAACGCGGTGGACTTCAGCTGCGCAGCCACCCAGTCCTTGAACGCGACCACCGCTGCCACGCCGCGCGCATCGCCGGCGGGGTGGGCGGCCACGATCAGCCGGTAGGTCACGCGGCTGGCTGGTTGGATCAGGCCGGTGGCTTCGAGATCGGCCGCGTTGATCAGCACCCGCGGCGAAAAGCTCATGAAACCGGCGCCGCGGTCGGGCTCGATCAGGATCACCCGGGTCACGCGCAGGCTGGCATCACCAAGCAACAACGGATCGCCCAGCTTCAACGCCAGCGCGTCGAGCACCGGCGACTCGACCCACACGGTGCCGGGCTCGGGCGCGTGCGCCACCGACTCCGCGGGCTGCCCGGCGCCCGAACTCAAACTGAGGCGGCCTCGCAGGGGATAACTGGCACTGACCGCCTTGACCGTGACCAGGCGGCTGGCGCCGCCTTGGGCGTCGCTCGCGCGGCCCATACTCGGAAAGACGGCCGTCGCCGCGCTGGCCAGGCCCAAAGACCGCGCCTTGTCGATGACCGCCGCCGGGGTGGGGCGGTCACTCACCACCACCGCATCGCCGCCCAGCAACTGGGTGGCATCACGCAACAGGCCGCCGTTGATCCGGTCGGCAAAAAATCCCACGGCGCTCAGGGCCGCCACGGCGAGGCTCACCGCCACCAGCAGCAATCGCAACTCGCCAGCACGGAAATCACGCGTCAGCTGGCGCAGGCCAAGCCGCCAAACCGAAACGGCGCCGGGGGGTGACTGACCGGGAGTGTTCATGCGGCAACCTTACATCGCCGCGTTCGCCGCCCGGCGGTGTTTCAGGCTTTCGGCTCGGCCGCGTTGCGCGTGTTCAAGACGATGGCGATGCGCGCCACGAGGTCGTCGGCCGTCACGGGCTTGCTCACGCAGTTCTCGGCACTCAAACCCAGGAGGTCGATGGAAATGGCCACATCGTTGCCGGCGGTCAGGACGATCACCGGCGTTGCGGCATTGCGGGTGCGCAGCTCCTTGAGCCAGGCCAGCGCGTCGTGCCACATCATGGCGAAGTCCTTCCACATCATCGTGGCGTCCAGCACGATGACCTGCCACTGCTGCTGACAGGCACGATCCAAACCAATCTGCGCATCGTCACAGTGCACGACCTCAAAGCCATGCGATTCCAAACCCGCGCACAAGTCGTAAGTCGCCCTGTGTATGTCTGCCACCAACAACAACCTCATCGACCGAGCTCCTTGAAGAGTGCTACCGCATGGCCGTCAACGACGGCGGGCTGTACTGAAATTTCGGGGTCCACAGCCGAGCCACCGACGCATCAAAGCGCGGCCTCCACCTCTGCGGTCGCCGGCGTCGCTCCCACCGCACCACACGGCAAGAAGACATAGCCCTCGCCGCGCGCGGTGCTGATCCAACGCCTGCCGGGAGACGCGCTGTCCAGCTTGCGCCGCAGTCGACCCACCTGGACATCGACCGTCCGGTCGAGCGGCCGATAGGTGCCCGACTGTGCGGCCTCGTTGAGCGCGCCGCGCGACTGGGGCTGACCGGGCGTGCGCGCCAGCGCCAACAGCAACTTGAATTCAATGCCCGTCAGGGCCACCAGATTCCCGTCCAGCAGGGCCTCGCGGCGGATCAAATCGATCACCAACCCGTCGAACACGATCCGGGTCACCGGTGCCACGGGCTGAACGGGCACGTTCGGCCGGTGGCGACGCAGCAAGGCACGCACCCTGGCCACCAGCTCACGCTGTTCGAAGGGCTTGGACAGGTAGTCGTCGGCGCCCACTTCCAAGCCCAGCACCTTGTCCATCGGGTCACTGAGCCCCGAAATCATGAGGATGCCCATATCGGGATGCTGTGCGCGCCAGCGGCGGCATACATCCAAACCGTTGCCATCGGGGAGCATCACGTCGAGAACGACCACCGAGGGCCTGTACTCAGTGAGCAAGCGCTCGCCGTCTTGCACCGTGAGGGCCGAGTGCACCGACCAGCCCTCTTGAGACAGCAAAGGCACGAGTAACTCCTGCAACACGACGCTGTCGTCGAGGATCAGGATGTGGGCATTACTCATCTCGAAGACCACCCCTCAACCAATACGTTGTTGCCACGGTCAAAGACAAAGATCCCGAACAAGACATTTATGTCTTATTGCGATCGGATATTGCAGATTATCCGCCGTCATCGCAGAGGGGCCAGGCAGGCAAGATGGCGTCAAGCAGCAAGCCTGAGCAGTGGGGCTGGGCGCGCGCGTCAGATCGTGACTTTTGGTGACGATTGCGACGTTCGCGTCTCGACAGCAAGGCCGGCAAGGCGCACCGTCGGCACGTGCCGGCGCTCCTGGGTCAGAGGATCAAAAGCGCCCGAAAGTCGTTGACATTGGTGAAGGTGGGGCCGCTCACCAGCAAATCGCCCAGTGGCTCGAAGTAGCCGTAGGCGTCATTCGCTTCCAGCCGCGTTGCGGCATCGAGACCCAGCGCCCGGGCTCGCGTCAGCGTGTCGGGTGCAACGAAAGCACCCGCGTTGTCTTGCGTGCCGTCGATGCCGTCGGTATCGGCAGCCAGCGCCCACACACCGGTCTGGCCTTGCAGCGCGATGGCGCAGCCCAACAGGAATTCACTCGCGCGACCACCGCGCCCGCCTTGGCCCCTGACGGTGACCGTGGTCTCGCCGCCGCTGAGGATCACGCATGGCCGCGCGAACGGCTCGCCACGCTGGGCGATGGCGCGGGCCAGCGCGGCGTGCACCTTGCCGACCTCGCGCGATTCGCCCTCGATGGCGTCGCTCAGGATGTGTGCGTCCAGACCAGCCTCGCGCGCCAAAGCGGCCGCGGCTTGCAGCGAACGCAAAGGCGTGGCGATCAGGCGCACCTCGTGGCCCGCCAACAGCGCATCACCTGGCTTGAGCGTTTCGAACTCGCCCCGCTCCAAAGCCCGGCGGGCGGCCTGCGGAAGCGCGACGGCATAGCGATCGAGGATGGTCAGCGCATCGACGCAGGTGCTCGGATCGGCCACTGTGGGGCCGCTGGCGATGGCCTCGGGCGCATCGCCCGGCACGTCGCTGATCAGCAGGCTGACCACGCGCGCCGGCGCACACATCGCAGCCAGGCGACCACCCTTGATCGCCGACAGGTGGCGACGTACGCAGTTGATCTCGCCGATGGGCGCGCCGCCGCGCAGCAACGCGTCGCTGATGGCCTGCTTGTCTTGCAGCGTCAGGCCCGCAGCCGGCATGGCCAGCAATGCCGAGCCACCGCCCGACAGCAGGCACAGCACCAGGTCATCGGGTCCCAGGCCGCGCACCAGCGCGGCGATGCGCTGCGCCGCCTGCACACCGGCTTCGTCGGGCACAGGGTGACCGGCTTCGAGCACCTCAATGCGCGCCGTTGGCAAGCCCCACGCCGGCGGCACATGGCCATATCGGGTGACGACCAGCCCGCAAAGGGGCGCATCCACCGGCCACAGCGCATCAACGGCCGCGGCCATGGCGCCGGCAGCCTTGCCCGCGCCGATCACCACCGTGCGACCCGCCGGTGGCGGCGGCAGGTGGGGGGCGATCACCCGGGCTGGCAGCGCCTGCGCCACCGCAGCATCGAAGAGCGAGCGCAGAAACGCGCGCGGATCGCCGTGCGGCGAAGGCACCGCATTCACTTCACCTGGATCCACGCGAACTCGACCCAGTTGTCAGCACGCTGCACCACGTCGACGTTTTGCCGCGCGGCCCACGAGATGACCTGCCGGTGCAAGGGGATGTAGTTCACCGCCGACTGCTGCTCACGCAAGGCGGTCTTGATGAACTGCTCGCGCCGGGCCGGATCGGCCTCGCGGCTGGAGGCTGCCGCTGCCTCGTCGAGCCGTGCGTTGCTGATCTGCCCGAAGTTCCAGGCGCCCGCGCCGCCTTCGCCGCGGCTGCGCATGAGCGGCGTGAGCGTGATCTCGGCGTCGGTGCTGGCACCGCCCCAGCCCATCAGATAGAGCGAGGTATCGAGCCGGTGCAGCCGCGGAAAGAAGATCGAACGCGGCATGGCGTTGAGCCGCACGCGCACGCCGAGCTTGGCCCACATGGCGGCCAGCGTCTGGCAGATTTCCTCGTCATTGATGTAGCGGTTGTTGGGGCAATCGAACGCCACCTCAAAGCCTTGCGGGTAGCCGGCATCGGTCATCAGCTGACGCGCGGCAGCCAGGTCGAACGGCAAGCGCTGCTCGAGCGCGGGGTCGTTGAACGCGCCGCGCGGCGACGGCGTCATGCCGCCGGTGGGCAGCGCCTGGCCACGCATGAGGCGGCTGCGCAGCGTTTCGATGTCGATCGACTGGTACAGCGCACGGCGCACGCGCACGTCCTTGAACGGGTTCTTGCCCTTGACGCTGCTGTAGAGCAATTCGTCGCGCGACTGGTCCATTCCAATGAAGATGATGCGGTTCTCGGGGCCTTCGATCAGCTTCAGCCCGTCGGTCTTGCGCAGCCGGGTCAGGTCTTGCGGCGCGGGGTCGAGCACGAAGTCGAGCTCGCCGGAAATCAACGCGGCCACGCGGGTGGCATCGCTCTTGATGGGGGTGTAGATCACCTCCTGCACGTTGCCATCGAAGTGGCCCCACCAGGTGGGATTGCGGCGGTAGACGGTTTTCACGTCAGGCTCGCGCGAGACCAGCCGGTAAGGGCCGGTGCCGTTGGCATTGAGCGAGGCGTACCCGGATTGCTGGGACTTGAAGTCGATGGGCCGCGTCGCGCCGTGCTTTTCGGCCCAGGCCCGGCTCATGACCTGCACTGTGTAGAGGTGCTCGAGAAACACCGGGTTGACCTGCTTCAACACGAAGTCGATGGTCAGCGCATCGATCACCTTGAGCTCCCCAAGCGCCACCGCATAGGTCTTGAGGTCGGACACCCCGTCGCGCGCACGCTGCACCGAAAACACCACGTCGTCGGCGGTGAACGGCGTGCCGTCGTGGAACTTCACGTTGGGGCGCAGCTTGAAACGCCACAGCGTGGGGCTGAGCTGCTGCCACGAGGTGGCCAGCACCGGCACGATGGCCAGCGAGCGGTCACGTCCGACCAGCGGCTCGTAGATCTGTCCCGTGAGGTTGTTGGTGAGCAGCTCGTTTTGCGAATGCGGATCCATCGTCAGCGGATCGCCTTGCGAAGACCAGCGCAGGGTTTGCGCGCCCGCCAGCGATGAGGCGCCGGCGAAAAACGCGGCCATCAGCAGCGCACCCGACAAGCGGCACAGGCGCGCTCGACGCAGGAATTCAACGGGGTTCATCGACGGCTCCGTGCTCTGGATGAGCCGGCGCAGTGTAGGGGCCGCTGCACAGCGGCCACGCAGGTGGCGTCAGCCCTTGCGACCGAGCTTGCGCAAGACCTCTTTGCCCGCCCAGAGCTCGTCGAGGTCGGGGAATTTCCACTGGTCGTTCGACTCGCGCCCGACGATGCGGTCCGAGCACTTGGGGTCGGCCAGATCCAGCACGCGCGGCGTGACGCGCAGGCCCTGCTTGGTCGAAAAGAAGATCTTGACCTCGGGCATGGTGAGCTTGGCGTCGTTTTGCTGCGTCACCACTGCCAACAGCCCCGAACGCAGCCGCACGAGCGAGCCCACCGGGTAGATGCCCAGGCTGGTGACAAAGGCACGAAACACGTTCTCGTCAAAGTGACCCTTGGACCACGCCGCCATGCGGGTGATCGACTCGGCCGGGTCCCAGCCCTTCTTGTAGGGACGGTTCGAGGTGATCGCGTCATACACATCGCACACCGCGCCCATGCGCGCGGGCAGCGAAATCTGTTCGCCCTTCAAACCGTGCGGATAGCCCGAGCCGTCCATCTTCTCGTGGTGATGCAGGCACACATCAAGCACCAGCGCATCGACATCACGTCCGGTGAGCAGCAACTCGTGGCCGCGTTCCGGGTGGGTCTTCATGGTGGCGAACTCGGCCTCGGTGAGCTTGCCGGGCTTGTTGAGCACGTCGATCGGCATCATCGCCTTGCCCAGGTCGTGCAGCATGCCGGCCTCGGCCAACTGTCGGGCCTGACTTTCGTCCTGCCCCATCTGCTTGGCCAGCGACACCATCAAGGCAGCGACCGCCACCGAGTGCATGTAGGTGTAGTCGTCGTGGGTCTTCAACCGGGCCAGCGACACCAAAGCGGCTGGATTGCGCCACACCGAATCGGCGATCTCACTGACCACTTCGCTGCATTTTTCGGTCTCGATGGCGCGACCCATGCGGGCTTCGTTGAACATCGACATGACCGCAGCACGCGATTTGGTGCACAAGGCGGCAGCGCGCCGCACCTCTTCATCGAAGGAGGCCGGGGCCTGGGGAGCCACTTGCACGGCCCGCACCAGATCGGCAGCCGATTCCGCGTCCATCGACGACCATGCCACCTCGGCGCGCACGGGCGACTCGCTGAAAGGTGTGGCGACGTCGAGCCCCTTGGACACGTCGATCCAGCACTCGGCCACGCCGCTGTCCTGAAGCTTTTTCAGGTCGACGGAATCGCGCAGAACGAACTTCGTCTTCCAAAAAGGGTGATCCAGCCAAGCACCGCACATCTCGTGCAGGTGCATGCCCAGGCGCAGCTGATCGACAGGAACTTTCTTGAGCATGAAACAGGACTCCCGTTCTGATATCGACGCACGGCGCGTTGACTTGAGCCGTGATGACCCGACACCCAGATGCGATGAGCCATGAAAAAAGCCGCTGCAAGCAGCGGCTTTTCGGCACAGGCGAGTCGGTTCAGCGGAAACGCGACTGAGGCACCGTCTTCAACTCGCCGGGCAGCGAACTGACATAAGCGGCCAGTTCCTTGAGTTCGGCGTGTGTGAACTGGCGCGCCATGCCACCCATGACGGCGTTCTTGCGACCGACCTGAGCGCTGCCGTCGGTCTGGTAGGCCTTGAGCGCGACGTACAGGTAGTCGGCGTGCTGGCCGCCGATCTTGGGATAGGTCGGGGCCACCGGCTTGCTGAAGTTCTCACCATGGCAAGACGCGCAGTTGGCCTTTTTCATCAGCTCAGCCACGTGCGCAGGAGGCGCCTCAACGGTGGCTGGAGCGGTCTGACCTTGAGCCTGACCGGCGTAGAACGCCGCCAGATCGGCCATGTCCTGATCGGACAGGCTGGCCGCAATGCCTCTCATCGTGGGGTGCAGCCGCTCGCCTTTGCGGTAGGCCGTCAGTGCCGCCACGATGTAGCCGGGGTTCTGGCCGGCGATCATTGGAACCTTGTAGACCTCAGGGAAGCTCGCCTGATATCCGGGGATGCCGTGGCAGCCGATGCACAACTGGTTCTTTTTCTCGCCGGCCGCGGCATCCTGGGCCATGGCAGCTGAGCAAAAGGTGCTCGAAATCAACAGGGTCAACGCGAAGGAAATCAAAGTTCTCATGGTCTGACGCAGGATGAGTGAGGATGTGAAATCAGCGCGGAGTATAGGGGGGGCCCTTGCCTATACTGCGCCCGCCTCGACGACCGGATGCCGACATGAAGTTTCAGGGAACGCACGACTACGTTGCCACCGATGATCTGAGGCTGGCGGTGAACGCGGCTGCCACGCTGCAGCGACCTTTGCTCATCAAGGGCGAGCCCGGCACAGGCAAGACGATGCTGGCCGAGGAAGTGGCCAAATCGATGGGCATGCCGCTGCTGCAGTGGCACATCAAGAGCACCACCAAGGCCCAGCAGGGTCTGTACGAATACGACGCGGTAAGCCGGCTGCGCGACAGCCAGCTCGCCGGTGTGGACGGTGCCGAGAAGGTGCGCGAGATACGCAACTACATCGTGCCCGGCGTGTTGTGGAGGGCCTTCACCGCCGATGAGCCGGTGGTGCTGCTGATCGACGAGATCGACAAGGCGGACATCGAGTTCCCGAACGACTTGCTGCGCGAGATCGACCGCATGGAGTTCTACGTCTACGAGACGCGCGAGCTGATCCAGGCCAAACACCGCCCGCTGGTGTTCATCACCTCGAACAACGAGAAGGAACTGCCCGACGCGTTCCTGCGGCGCTGCTTCTTCCACTACATCCAGTTCCCGGATGCGCTCACCATGCAGCGCATCGTGGAGACGCACTTCCCGGGCCTCAAGAAGCAGCTGCTGTCGGCTGCGCTCAAGCACTTCTACGACGTGCGCAACCTGCCGGGGCTGAAGAAAAAGCCGTCCACCTCGGAGCTGCTCGACTGGCTCAAGCTGCTGGTGGCCGAAGACATCGCCCCCGAGGCGCTGCACAGCCAGGACCAGTCGGTGGTGATACCGCCGCTGCTGGGCGCACTGCTCAAGACCGAGCAGGACATGGCGCTGTTCGAAAAGCTGGTGTCGATGCAGCGTCAGCGTCGCTGAGTGATGGCGCATCCAGGCTGCAACTCGAACGCATGACGACCGTGGACGGCGCCTGGCACCCAGGCATCGGTGACCCGACGCCGATGGGCTGGATCACCGTGGCGGGCTACGCGCTGGCGGTGTGGTCGTGCTGGCGCGCGGGTCGCGCTCAAGGAGCTGCGCTGGGCGAAGGCGCCGGGAATTTCTGGTGGCTTCTCACACTGGGCCTGGCTGCGCTCGGCGTCAACAAGCAACTCGACTTGCAGACCT
>CANBSV010000095.1 GCA_947372225.1 Burkholderiales bacterium
CGCAGCGGCTTGTCGATGATCATCGTCGCCGTTGGCTCAGCGGGCACGGGGGCAGCCGAGGCTTCAGCGGCAGTTGGCTGCGCAGGAGGCGGGGCCGGCGCGGGGACCTCCTGCGCCGCGGGTGCTGCAGAACGCCCCGCATGCACCACCGCCTCGGGCGCTTCGCCCAGACCGACCGCGAGCGCGGCGGCCATCTGCTTGGGCGAGCCGCCGCGCACGGCAGCTGCCACCATGTTGAAGCGGCGCAGCAAGGCAGCGAGCCGGGCGTAGTCGATCGCAAACGGATCGCCGGCGGCCTGCGACACGTCGATCACCACCGGGTCGTGATTGAACATATCCGGCGTGCCGGCAAAGCGCGCGGTCAATTCGCGCTCGATGGCGGCCATGTCGGTGGTCTGCAGCGCGACGACGACCAACGTCATCGACGCGCTGCGCAATTCGAAGACCTCCGGCGCGCGGTCCTTGCCCCTTCCAGCCATGCCGACCTCAGTTCGAGTTGACGGCGACAGCTTGCGCATTGCGCAGCCGGATATGCAACTCACGCATCTGCTTTTCGTCGACCGCGCTCGGCGCTCCAGTCAACAGACACTGCGCGCGCTGCGTCTTCGGGAACGCGATCACGTCACGGATGCTCTCGGCGCGGGTCATCAATGTGACCAGCCGATCGAGACCGAACGCCAGACCGCCATGCGGCGGCGCGCCGTACTGCAACGCATCGAGCAGGAAGCCGAACTTGAGCTGCGCCTCCTCGGGCCCGATCTTCAGTGCATTGAACACCTTGCTTTGCACGTCGGCGCGGTGAATACGCACAGAACCACCGCCCAGCTCCCAGCCATTGAGCACCATGTCGTAGGCCTTGGCAATGCACTTTCCGGGATCGGTGTCCATGTAGTCCTCGTGGCCGTCCTTCGGCGCCGTGAACGGGTGGTGCGTGGCGTTCCAGCGCTGGCCATCCTCGTCATACTCGAACATCGGGAAGTCCACCACCCACAGCGGCGCCCACACATCGTCGAACAGGCCATGGCTGCGCCCAAAATCGCTGTGCCCGATCTTCACGCGCAACGCGCCGATGGCGTCGTTGACAACCTTTTCCTTGTCGGCGCCGAAGAACAGCAAATCGCCGGTCTGCGCGCCAGTGCGCTCCATGATCTGCGCCACGGCGCGGTCGTGCAGGTTCTTGACGATCGGGCTTTGCAGCCCCTCGCGCCCCTTGGCTGCATCGTTGACCTTGATCCACGCCAAGCCCTTGGCGCCGTAGATCTTGACGAACTCGGTGTACGCATCGATTTCGCCGCGGCTCATCTCGCCGCCTTGGGGCACACGCAGCGCGACCACCCGGCCGCCCGCGGTCGTGGCAGGCGTGCTGAACACCTTGAAGTCGACATCGGCCATCACCTCGGTGAGCTCGGTGAACTCGAGCTTGACGCGCAGGTCGGGCTTGTCGGAGCCGAAGCGATGCATCGCCTCGGCGTACTTCATGACCGGGTATTCGGGCAGGTCGACGTCCATCGTCTGCTTGAACACCTTGCGGATCATTCCCTCGAACATCGGGCGGATTTCGTCCTCGGTGAGGAAGCTGGTCTCGATGTCGATCTGGGTGAATTCGGGCTGGCGATCGGCGCGCAGGTCTTCGTCGCGGAAGCACTTGGTGATCTGGTAGTACCGGTCGAAGCCAGCCACCATCAGCAACTGCTTGAACAGCTGCGGGCTTTGCGGCAGCGCGAAGAACATGCCTTCGTTGACGCGGCTGGGCACAAGATAGTCGCGCGCGCCTTCGGGCGTGCTCTTGGTGAGCATCGGGGTTTCGATGTCAATGAAACCGTTCTCGTCGAGAAACTTCCTCACCTCCATCGCCACGCGGTAGCGCAGGATGAGGTTCTTTTGCATCACCGGACGACGCAGGTCTAGCACGCGATGCGTCAGGCGAGTGGTCTCGGAGAGGTTCTCGTCGTCAATCTGGAACGGCGGCGTGACGCTCGGGTTGAGCACGTCGAGTTCGAGGCAGAGCACTTCGATCTTGCCGCTGGTCAGGTTGGCGTTTTCAGTGCCCGCAGGACGTGCGCGAACCTTGCCGGTGATCTTCAGGCAGAACTCGTTGCGCACCACCTCGGCGGTCTTGAACATGTCTGGGCGATCGGGGTCGCAAACGACCTGGACCAGACCCTCGCGATCGCGCAGGTCAATGAAGATCACGCCACCGTGATCGCGCCTTCGGTGGGCCCAGCCCATGAGGGTCACGGTCTGGCCCAGATAGGCCTCGCTGACCAGCCCGCAGTATGTTGTTCTCATCGTATTGCTCCGGAAACTAATTCTTGGGATTGAGCGCGCCGAGCGTCTCAACCGATCTGTGTGGATACGGGTTCCCGGGACGGGCCAGCCAGCGGCGGCGCCACCACGCCCATCGAAATCACGTACTTCAAGGCCTCGTCGACGCTCATGGCGAGCTCGATGACGTCCGACCGAGGCACCATCAGGAAAAAGCCCGATGTCGGGTTGGGCGTGGTGGGTACGTACAAGCTCAGGTAGTCCCCGGACAGATGGGTCCCCGCTTCGCCGCCCGGGCGACCCGTGACAAAGGCGATGGTCCATGACCCCTGGCGTGGGTACTGCACCAGCACCGCTTCACGAAACGCATTGCCGCTGCTCGAAAAAAGCGTGTCCGAGACCTGCTTGACCGAGTTGTAAATCGACTTGACGATCGGAATTTTGCTGAGTAGCCGGCTACCCTGGCCAAGCGCCCATTGACCTGCGATGTTGGTCGCGAAAACGCCCGTCAGCAGCAAGCCGACCACCATCACGATGACGCCCAGCCCAGGGATCTGCTTGAGCATCTCGAGCGTCGAGTGCGCAGCCGATGGCAGTACCGCCTGAGACGCGCTGAGTGCCCAGGCGAACAGGCCGTCGAGCATGCCAAGCACCGAATGCAGCACCCAGAACGTGATGGCCAGCGGCAGCCACACAAGCAAACCAGCGAGAACGTATTTCTTCACAGGAATCCTTGAACCGACGGCCGCATGCAACGCCCAGGGCCGCTCACGTTGAAGAAGAACTGCTCGGTGCTGCGGATGCGGCGCCGGAAGATGTCGTCGCCGCGGTCGTGGCTGTGCCGCCCGATGCTGCGGAGGAAGCAACCGCCGCGCCGGCGCTGGCCCCCGATTCCTTGGCAGCCGACACATCGCCCGATGGCTTGGCTGCGACCGACGTCGTTTCGGCAGGTGTCGCACCTGGGGCGGAACCCCGGAAATCAGTGACATACCAGCCTGAACCCTTGAGCTGGAAACCCGCTGCCGTCACCTGCTTCTTGAAGCTCTCGGCGCCGCAGGCGGGGCACGAGATGAGCAGCGGATCGGACATCTTTTGCAGCACGTCTTTCGCGTGCCCGCACGCATCACAGCGATAGGCGTAGATCGGCATGGCTAAGCCTTTGATTTATATGGGTAATTCTTAATTATAAGTGCGCTCGAGTTGCCACAACAGGTGGCTCGCTCAGCGCGGCGAGAGATAGGCGAGGACTTGCATCGCCACCACGCCCAAGAGAAACCCGAATGCCAAGCAAGCAATGGACTGAAGCAGCCGGTTGGTCCGTTGCTGCTCGACCAGCAAGGCTCCAATCGCCCTCTGGTCGGCATCGGACCGTGGCTGTAACGCCTGATGCAGCAAACGCGGCAGCTCCGGCAGGAGTTGCACGTAGCGCGGCGCCTCGTTCTTGAGCCGCATGACCAGACCTCGCCAGCCGACCTGATCGTTCATCCAGCGCTCGAGAAATGGCTTGGCGGTCGCCCACAGGTCCAGTTCGGGATCGAGTTGGCGCCCAAGACCCTCGACGTTGAGCAGTGTCTTTTGAAGCAACACCAGTTGCGGCTGAATCTCAACATTGAATCGCCGTGAGGTTTGGAACAGCCTGAGCAGCACCTGTCCCAGAGAGATGTCCTTCAGCGGCCGGTCAAAGTGGGGCTCGCATACCGCACGGATCGCGCCTTCGAGTTCATCGACTCGCGTGCCAGCCGGTACCCACCCGCTTTCGATGTGCAACTCGGCCACCCGCTTGTAGTCGCGTCGGAAAAAAGCAATGAAGTTTTGCGCAAGGTATTCCTTGTCAAATTCGGTGAGCGTGCCCACGATCCCGAAGTCGAGCGCGATGTAGCGCCCGAAAGTCTCTGGTGCGATGCTCACCTGAATGTTGCCGGGATGCATGTCAGCGTGAAAGAAGCCGTCACGAAACACCTGCGTGAAAAAGATCGTGACGCCATCTCGCGCGAGTTTCGGGATGTCCACCCCCGCATCTCGCAGCCGCTGCGTCTGACTGATCGGCATGCCTTTCATGCGCTCCATCACGATCACGGTTTGCGTGCACAGGTCCCAGTGCATCTCGGGAACCATGACCAGGTTCAGCCCTTGCATGTTGCGTCGGAGTTGGGCGGCGTTGGCGGCTTCGCGGACCAAATCGAGTTCGTCGTGCAGGTAGTTGTCGAATTCAGCAACCACCTCGCGCGGTTTGAGGCGCTTGCCATCGGCCGACAGACGCTCAATCCAGCGCGCCAGGGTGCGCATCAGCGAGATGTCGTCGTCAATCACTGCGAGCATGTTCGGCCGCAGCACCTTCACCGCAACCTCGCGGCCATCATTGAGTGTGGCAAAGTGAACCTGGGCGATCGAAGCGCTGGCCACTGGCTCGGCCTCGAAGCTGGCGAACATCGCCTCGATGGTTCGGCCAAAAGCCGACTCAATCAGTTGCCGCGCCTGAACGGCAGGGAACGGGGGCACGTTGTCTTGCAACTGCGCCAGCTCATCGGCGATGTCTGCGGGGATCAAATCGCGGCGTGTCGACAGCACCTGCCCGAACTTCACGAAGATCGGACCAAGCCGCTCGAGCGCCAGCCGCAAACGCTGGCCCCGTGGCGCATCGAGGCGGCGGCTGGCGGTGATCACCCTCACCACCACCTTGACCCAGGGCTGACGAAACTTCGACAGCGCCAGTTCGTCAAGTCCGAAGCGGTAAACCGTGAAAACGATGAACAAGAGCCGCGCGATGTGTCTCATCGACCCGGTGGCTCCGACGCTGGGCCCTCACCTGTCGCCATGCGACGCAGGCGCTGGGCAGATTCGACCAGCGTACCCAAAGCCGCGCGAAGCGCCGAAGACGCTGCCGCGGCGAACTGGCTGATCCCAGCCGCGGCACTGTCGCCGACCACGCGAGCCAAATCGTCTTGGACATCCCAGCGCAGGTTGTCGACCAACCAGGCCACATCAGCCGCTAGGCCGGCATCGCCGGAGACTTCCACCGCCGGGCGCTGCCCGGACAAGGCGTTGGCGATTGTCCTTGCCGGGTCAGATGCATCGAGACTCACGCGCAGATCGGGCGCACCCGAGCACTCAGGCAGCGTCTCCAGCAGACCGGCCGGCGTGACTTCGACCGTCAGATCCTCTGGCAGCCACCCCGAAAGTGGCGGCGAACTGAAATGAAACTGCACGCGCTTGCCTGCGTGCCGCCGAAGCCGCTCAACGGCAGACGCCTCGCCTTGCAGGACATGATTGACCAGCAAAGCGACCCGTTCCATCACTGCGGCAGCCAAATGCCTGTGAATCGCCTTGATCATCGTCAGATTGTAGGCACGTGGTTCGGCCAGACTGTCGCCTTCGGGGCGGTCACCTGACGGTGACGTGAGACACAATCGCCATCCCGACCTGCAGTTCGGATGGGCCGTCGGCCGCCTTGGAGAGTTTCTGGATTCGGGCGTGCGCCGCAGATTCAACCCGGGGCGACTTGCTTTAAGAACCGTTAACAGACCGCTCTACGCAACCACCGCAGGAACGATGTTCGACGACCGCACCCAAAAACGAACGTTTTACAGCGCGCCTCAATCGGTCACGTCGCTGGTAGCGGCATTCCTTGAGCCGACGATCACTGTACTGGTGTTCGTCTTTGCGAACCAATTCGTTGACGAGCCCATCGGTCGGCCGCAACTCACCTTGTGCCTGTTGGTGTTCGCGCTGACCTTTCCGGGGCCCAACCGTTTCCGCGACAACCTGCTCAGCGCGGCCGTCGACATCGTGTCGTCCTGGGTCGCGTTGCTCTTCATCTTGGCTTTGTGTGCCTACGCCACTCGCAGTTTCTACCTCTTTGAAGACGGCGCATTGCTGCAGTGGGCGCTGATCACGCCAGCCGTGCAGTGGCTGGCGTGCTGGGCCGGGCAGCAAGTTCACCGTCGACTGAATGCTCGCCCTGAGGCTCGCCGCAAAGCGGTGGTGGTCGGCGCCGGGCCGTTGGGCGTGAAGGTTTCTCGCGCCCTTATCGCCGCCAAGGAAGAAGGCGTGGAGTTCGTCGGTTTCTTTGATGACAGAACCGACGACCGTGTTCAAGACTCGGCCATCATGAAACGCTTGGGTGGGTTGTCGAACGTTTTGTCCTATGTCTCAGAGCACGGGGTTCGTGAGGTTTACATCACCCTGCCGTTGGGATCGCAGCCGCGGATCGTCGAATTGCTGGAGCAGGTTCAGGGAACGACGGCTTCGCTGTTTTTCGTGCCCGATGTTTTTGGCATCAGCATCATTCAGGGTCGGCTGCAGGACATGAGCGGCATTCCGGTGGTTGGCATTTGCGAAACACCCTTCACCGGCACGAACGATCTGATCAAGAGAGTCAGCGACATTGTGCTCGCCAGTTTGATCCTGGTGCTCATCTCCCCAGTGCTGGTGGCCATTGCGATTGGCGTTCGACTCAGTTCGCCCGGTCCGGTGGTGTTCAAACAGACGCGAAACGGGCTGGCTGGTGAGGAAATCGTGGTCTACAAGTTCCGATCGATGAAGGCTCAGGACAACGGGCCGGTGGTGCGACAAGCCACCAGAAATGATCCCCGGATCACCCCTTTCGGCGCATTCATTCGCCGCACCTCACTCGACGAGTTGCCCCAATTCTTCAACGTGCTCCAAGGTCGCATGAGCATCGTGGGTCCCCGGCCCCATGCGGTGGCTCACAACGAGGAGTACCGGCGTTTGATCAAGGCCTACATGGTTCGCCACAAGGTCAAGCCGGGCATCACAGGTTGGGCCCAAGTCAATGGCCACCGTGGTGAAACCGACACGATCGAGAAGATGCAGGCCCGCGTCGAATACGACCTGGAATACCTTCGCAACTGGTCGCTGGTGTTCGATCTGCAGATCATTGCCCGGACGGTGCGCTTGGTATTCTTCGACCGCAAGGCCTACTAGCGCGACGGCAGCAGCCCCAACGCTTGAGTTCAACGTCAAACAAGATTGAAAGGACTGGGTATGTCGAGCCTGAAGTTCGCCTCCGGCAAGCCCGCCTTGCTGTATCTGATGTCGCTGTTCGGGCTCTTGGTCAATGGCGTTGCCCACGGCGAAGCCAACCCGTACTACGTGGGAGCCAGCCAGAGCGTCACGCATGAATCAAACGTGTTCAAGGTCCCCGGCCGGGAGCACCCGGATAGCGACGTCGTCTTCGGAACGTCAATTTTTGGTGGTGTGGACCAATCGATCGGCAGGCAGCGCGTGTTTGCCAATGCCTCGGTACAGAACAACAGCTACAACCGCCTGTCAAGGCTCGACTTCATCGGCTACGACGTGATGGCAGGCTTTGACTGGGCGACCGTCGAGCGCCTTTCGGGCTCGCTGACCTATGCGCGGCACGAAGGCCAAGGGGATTTTTCTCGCCCCGAGGCAGCGTCCATCACCAGCGGGAAATTTGTCGAAACGACGGAGCAGGTCGCCGCAAGTATCAACTATGAATTGATCACCGACCTCGGCTTGAAGGGCGGGGTGGAGCGTCGAAAGGTCCAATCCTCAAACCAAGGATCAACATCCTCTGATTTGACGAGCGACGTCGCGCGCCTTGGACTGCGCTACAGACTGGGCGACTCGCTCAGCGTGGGCGGCGGTGGGCGTATCACTCGAGAAAAGCATCCGGGATCGCTGATTTTCAGGCGGTCAAATACGCGTCGGGATCTTGACCTCACGACCGACTGGACCCCCACGGCCTTGACCTCGGTGAACGCCCGAATCAGCGTCGGTAACGGCAGCAGTTCTCAATCAGGACGAGGCTCTTCGTCCAAGGTGACAGGCTCGCTCGGTGCCAGGTATTCGCCAACAGGCCGGCTGAGTTTCGATGGATCATTCAGCCGAGACACCGGCACGGAGACCACCTTCCTGAACGCAGCCAATTCCGCAGCTGCAGGTGTGGGCGGAGTCAACGTCGACACGAATCGCGTGACGGAGTCGATCAACCTGCGGGTGACCTACCTGCTGACCTCCAAGATCAGCCTGAGCGGCAACTACAACCGGTCGGACGGTTCGTACGGGACTTTGCTCGCCTCGAATACCGACAACACGGTAGACCACTACGGACTGAGCGCTCAATACGATGTGGCTCGAAATCTTTCCCTGGGTTGCGGCTTTCAATACGAAAGCCGAAGCGGCTCGTCGCTGACAGTGCGCAGTTATTCCTCCAATACCGCGAACTGCTCCGTGCGCTACACGCTGAAATGACCGCCACACGGGTTCTGCTGACGGGCGCCACGGGCTACATCGCTTCGCACACATGGTTGGCTTTGCAGGCGGCTGGCTTCGAGGTGGTCGGCGTCGACAACTTCGTCAACAGTTCGCCAGCCGTGTTGCCGCGTCTGCACCGGCTCGGTGGCGTCAAGCCGGTCTTTGAGCAGATCGATGTGCTCGATGCGGCGGCGCTGGATGCGGTATTCCGCCGTCACCATATCGACGCCGTCATCCACTTTGCAGCGCTGAAGGCGGTGGGCGAGAGCAGCGCCAAGCCTCTCGATTACTACCAGAACAATCTTGGCGCTTTGTTAGCGCTGGTGCGCGCCATGAGTGACCACTCGGTGCCCAGGCTGGTTTTCAGTTCCAGCGCCACCGTCTACGGCACGCCGACGCAACTGCCCCTGACCGAAGAGTCCCCGTTGTCGAGCACCAGCCCGTACGGTTCAACCAAGTTGATGGGCGAAGCGATCCTTCGTGATGTGGCACTCGCCAAACCCGAATGGAGCGTGGCCACGTTGCGCTACTTCAACCCCGTGGGCGCGCACGAGAGCGGCGAGATTGGCGAAGACCCTCGCGGCACGCCAAACAACCTGATGCCCTACGTCACCCAGGTGGCCGTAGGCCGGCGCGAACGCCTGACCGTGTTTGGCAACGACTACCCGACTCCCGATGGCACCGGGGTTCGAGACTACATCCACGTGCAGGATCTGGCCGAGGGTCATGTGGCCGCGCTGCGCCACCTCATCGACAAACCGTCATCTGTCACGGTTAATCTGGGAACCGGTCGCGGACACAGCGTTCTCGAACTGATCGCCGCATTTGAGCGGGCCAGTGGGTGCGCCATCCCCTACGACATCGCAGATAGAAGACCGGGTGACGTGGCGGCCTGCTACGCCGATGCCAGCCTTGCGCGTGCGTTGCTGGGTTGGCAAAGCCGTCGGGACTTGGCTGCCATGTGCGAGGACAGTTGGCGGTGGCAGCGGCTGAACCCGAAGGGGTACACGGACTGACATCATGAATGACACAAAAATCAAGGTCTTGCCGGTCGTGATGGCTGGGGGTAGCGGCACCCGGCTTTGGCCGCTGTCGCGCGCCCAGCACCCGAAGCAGTTTTTGGTGCTGCAAGGCAACCGCAGTTTGTTCCAGCAGGCGGCGATGCGGGTTGCTGATCTGGCCGCTGAGGACATCAGCGTGGGCACGGCGTGCGTGGTGGGCAACGAAGAGCACCGCTTCGTGGCGTTGGACCAATGGCGCGAGACCGGCATTGCGCTGCCGACCTTGCTTTTAGAACCCGTCGGTCGCAACACCGCACCAGCGATGACTCTGGCCGGCTTTCAGGCGATAGAAAGCGGCGCAGACCCGGTGCTGGTCGTCACGCCTGCCGATCAGACCGTCACTGACGAGCCCGCGTTCAAGTCAGCGCTGCAAGCCGCGGTCCGTGCGGCAGCGGGTGGTGCCTTTGTGATCCTGGGCGTTCCGCCGGATCGCCCCGAGACTGGCTTTGGCTACATACAGGCGGCAGATGCCGCCGGGCTGAAGGCTGTCAAGGTGGCCGGCTTTGTCGAAAAGCCCGATCTGGCGACGGCGCAGGGTTACCTGGACGACGGACACTTCTTTTGGAACAGCGGCATCTTCGTGGTGCGTGCATCGACCTGGCTTGCAGCACTGCAGCAATATCGGCCAGACATCGAAGTCACCACCCGCTCCGCTTGGGTCGGGCGGACCACCGATGCCTCATTCGTGCGTCCGGACAAGACGCTGTTCGAACGGATACCCGGTGAATCCATCGATTACGCGGTCATGGAAAAGTGCGCGGGCGCTGATCAATTTCCAGTTCTGATGGTTCCACTTCGCGCTGGCTGGTCAGATCTCGGAGCCTGGGACGCGGTGTGGCAAGTCAGCGCCAAGGACAGCGCGGGCAACGCCGCAGTGGGTGACACGATCGTGCGCGACAGCAGCAACACGCTTGTGCACGCCACCAGCCGTCTCGTCAGCGTCGTGGGTCTGGACAATGTGATCGTGGTCGAGACGCCCGATGCGGTGCTGGTCGTGGACCGCAGCCGCGGACAGGACGT
>CANBSV010000096.1 GCA_947372225.1 Burkholderiales bacterium
GGCCGATCCCCACTGCGGCCACAGCGCGGCGCCCGTGTGAAAGCAGGCGATGCCCAGCACCCACACCAGCGCAGGGCCCCAGCGCAGGGCGCGTTCGGCGGGCAGGCCGAACGCCAGCTGCGAGATCACCACGCCGAACAACGGCACGAAGATCGAGCTGAGCATCAGCAGGAACGGCTCCAGGCTGTGCATCGGCAGCACCAGCGCGCAGCCGGTCGCCAGCGCGGCCAGCGCCATGCCGGCCTTGCGGATCGACCCGCGTCGGGCCAGAAAGTTGAACGACACCGCACCCGAGTGCACGTCGCCGTAGGCGTTGTCGGTTTCATCGATCAGGATCAGACCGAGCGCGATCAGCCCGCCTTGGGCCAGCAGCAGTGTGGCCACCAGATCGGCACCGGGTGGCGTCGTGCTGACGATCAGGATGCCCAGCGCGTAGCACCACACATTGGCCAGCGTGTAGCCCAGCCAGCTGCCGCGCAGCGCCCCCGAGGCCGACATGCCGTAGCGTGAGTAGTCGGCCACCAGCGGCAACCACGACACCGGCATGGCGATGACCAGGTCCACCGCCGCCATCAGGCTCATCGAACCGTCGCCCGTCTGCGACCACCAGGCATCAAAGCTCTGCGCTTGCAGGCGTGATCCGAACTGGTAGGTCAGCCAGCACAGCGAGGCCACCACCAGCGGCAAGCCCAGTCGGCTGATGAAGCGCCGCGCCAGCCCGACCATCGACCCGCTGGCCAGGGCCACGAGCAACGCACCCCAGGCCAGCGTTGCGACCCACGGCAGCCACACGGCGTCGGTGTTGAACAGCTGATGCGCGATGGCCGCTGTGCCGTCGCGCATCACGACCAGCTCGAACGCCGTCCAACCCAGCAGCTGCACCACGTTCAAGCCCACCGGCAGCAAGGCGAAGCGCAGGCCCAGGCTGCGCGCGATCAGCGCCGAGCTCGACAGCCCGTGCTGGCAGCCGATGGCTGCCACCCAGGCCAGCAGCCCCGAGCCCAATGCCGATCCCGCCAGCACCGCCAGCATGGCCTGCGGCGGGCTGAGGCCGGGCAGCAGGTAGGCGCCAATCTGGATGACCAGCAGCCCTACGCCCAGGCTGAACCACAGCGCCGCGTGATCGCGAAACGCAAAGCCGCGTTGTGCAGCAGGAATGGCCACCATCGAGTGATGGGCCGCGTCGTGCGTAGTGGATGCCACCGTGTTCCTTGTGCAAATCGATGACAGACAGGCCACCAAAGCGCCCCATTCCGAGTGGAGCGCGGCGGATTCTAGGTGCCGATGGCGTCTGGATTTTCAGCGCTGTCGCAGCGGCAACGGACGCAATGGCCAGGTGTCGCGAGCCCCCGCATGCCGGGGGGTACAGTGCCACTGGCACGGCCCGTGTGGGGGGCGCCGTATGTCCTCGCGTTCGAGCAACGGCCCTGGCGGTGGCGATGGGCATGGCGGTTGATGCCGATCAAGCCCGCCGCTGGCTTTGCGGCGAGGATCGGGACACCACCGACCCTTGCACGAGGCCACCCCCATGAACGGCAACGACACACCCCACGAAGGCCCCTTCGGGCAACTGGTCGACGAGCAGCTGGAGCTCGCAGCCTCGCGGCTGCCCACGCTGGCGCCGGGCGTGGCGCATCCGTCGCCGGCGGATCATGAGGAGCGCACAGCACCTCACGCCACACTCGAGGACGTGCTGCTGGGCAATGCGCAGCCGTCACCCGAGATGCTTGAAGAGCTCGCTGCGCTGGAAGCCGCGCCCGGATTGAGCGACGAAGAGCTCGCCCGTCAGGCGCTGGCCGATGGCGGCGCCGACGGCGATCCGGCCACGCCCGAATAGCGGCAAGCGCTCGCAGCGCGATCACGGCTCGATTCTTGCGCGTGATCCCGTGACGGCCTGATCACTGTGCGGATGGAAGGCGAACCGAAAGTGCCCATGAACTCTCCGCTCAGCCTTGGCGCGCCCATCGCGCCTGCCGCGCTGCACATCCGCGTGGGTTTCGAGATGGAATACGAGTGTCCGGCACCCACGCCGATGATCCTCACGCTCAACGTGCACTACTCGCGCGCCGGCGATCTGGTCTTTCCGGATCACCTGATCACCATGCCTGCGGTGCCGATCCACGGCTACCGCGATCTGTTTGGCAACTGGTGCAGCCGGCTGGTGGCGCCGCCCGGCCGGTTTGTCGTGCGCACCGATGCGCTGATCCGCGACAGCGGCGAGACCGATGTGCAGGCCTGGGGCGCGCAGCAGATCCCGGTGGAGTGCTTGCCCGAGTCGACCCTGGTCTACCTGCTGGGCAGCCGCTACTGCGAGACCGACCAGCTGTGCGAGATCGCGTGGGCTCATTTCGGCGGAGGCCCCACGGGGTGGGCGCGGGTGCAGGCGATCTGCGATTTCGTGCACAACCACATCACCTTCGGCTACCAGTACGCACGCCGCACCCGCACCGCGCTCGAGGCCTACCGCGAAGGGCAGGGCGTGTGCCGCGACTACGCCCATCTGGCCATCGCGCTGTGCCGCTGCATGAACATCCCGGCGCGCTACTGCACCGGTTACCTGGGCGACATCCGCATCCCGGCCGTGCCTTCGCCGATGGATTTCGCCGGCTGGTTCGAGGCCTATCTGGGCGACCGCTGGTACACCTTCGACGCGCGCAACAACACGCCGCGCGCGGGGCGCGTGCTGATGGCGCGCGGCCGCGATGCCTGTGACGTGGCGCTGGCCAACACCTTCGGGCCCAACACCTTGCAGCGATTCAAGGTGTGGGCCGACGAGTCGACCTGAGCGCGCAACCCGGGGCGATCAACCCAAGCGCGTGAGCAGCCGCGAGAAGTTGCCCAGCGAGATGAGGTGCGCCTCGATCCACGACAGGTAGCCCTCGCGGAACAGCTCGACCACGCGGACGTCGTCGATGCTGCGCAGCTTGGCCACATCGACCACCCACAGCCCACGCAGCGACTGACGCAGTTCGCCCGGGCCTTCGACGCGGATCACCTTGGGCACCAGCAGCCCGAGTTCCTTGAGCCGCGTGGCGAAGCGCAGCGTGCGCTC
Organism: Burkholderiales bacterium; assembly: GCA_947372225.1. Taxonomy (GTDB): domain Bacteria; phylum Pseudomonadota; class Gammaproteobacteria; order Burkholderiales; family Burkholderiaceae_C; genus PBB1. Next base: position 3,053 of record CANBSV010000096.1, read on the forward strand.
GGCGTCGTTGTGAAACGCCTGCAGGAACTCGAGCACGCGCTGCAGATACGGTGTGTGCTGGCCCTCGGCGTCGAACAGCGCTTCACCGGTCTCGTTGCCCAAACCGGCATAGACCTCGTCGATGCACACGGTGAGCTGGTCGCTGCCGTCGGTGCGCGCCAGCACGAACGGATAGCGCCGGGCAAACGCCGGCACGTACACGCCCGCGGCCCATTGGCCGTCGGCATCGACCATCAGGTTTTCGTGGTCACGCACACCCACCAGCGCGGCCAGGTTGAACGAGCCGCCTTCCTCGCCAACGAAGACGATGGGGTGGTCGCGCGCGGCCTCGGCCAGCTCGGTGCTCATCAGCGGCACCGCGTTGGTCTTGGCGGCGAAGCGGTAGTGATCGGGCGTGGCCGCGAGCTTGAGGTGTTGGTGGCGCTCGCGGTTGAGGGCGACCGGGCGCTCGTAGAACATCAGTTTGGACACAGGGGACTCCTGGGGCTGGATGGGTGGATCAGAACTGGACCGAGCATTTCACGCCGGCCGGAATCTCGCCCTTCGGGTTGGGCAGATCGAGGCGCACGCGGAAGGTGCCGCTGGCCGAATCGACCACGCGGTCGACGACGGACACGGTGGCGCTGTAGTTGCCGCCGAGCGGCGCTTCGGTGACCACCTTGGCAAGCGCGCCGGTGCGCACCTTGCCGAACAGCCCCACCGGCAGCACCACGTCCACGCGCAGCGGGTTGATCTGCGCGAGCTTCAGGATGGCGCGCGCGCTCTCGCCGGACTGAGCGATCTCGCCGACTTGCTGCAGCCGGTCGGTCACCACGCCGTTGATCGGGCTGCGGATGCGTCGCAGCTCGATGAGTTCTTGCAGGCGGCGTTGTTCGAGCTCGGCCAGACGCCGGTTGTCCTGGGCTTCGACCACGCCGGCTTCGGCCAGCGAGAGCTCGGCCGCGCTGTCGTCGCGGTCTTGCGCGGCGATGAACTTTTCCTGCAGCAAGTCGTCTCGACGCACCAGCTTGGTCTTCGCGGCTTCGCGGCGGCTCTCGGCGCTTTTGACCTGACCTTCCATCACCGAGCGGTAGCGCGCCGCGTCGAGCGCTGCGCGATCGGCGCCGCTCTCGAGCTCGACCAGCACCTGGCCGCGGCGCACCTCGGAGCCGCGCTCCACGGTGATCGCGTCGATGCGGCCTTCGACCGCGCTGCGCAGCTCGACGCGTTGCATCGGCTCGATCAGGCAGTTGTAGCCGCTGGCTGGCGCCGCGCTGGCGGGAGCACCGGCGGTGATCAAGGCGGCCAGGCACACACCGGGCAGCACGCGGGGGATGAGAGGCAGTGGAGGCAGCGTCATGGCATCGGATTCAAAGGGGGTCACCGGAAAAGCCCATCGATTGCTCGAGCTGGCGGTCTTGTCGCAAGGTGTCGCGGCGAGTGCGTGCGTGCATGCGTTCGGCGCGGGATTGCGCCGCGCGCCGGCATTGCGCGACCCAGGCAGCGGGGAGTCGGTTCATCGTCGGTCGCAATCGCATGAGCAGCCGGTGCCAGGCACCGCCATGTTGTCCGAACAGATCGTCATCGAGCGAGATCACCGCCACGCACTCGCCGGCCTGACCCTGGCGCGCGCAGCGCCCGAGCAACTGCCGGTCGATGCGCGGCGACTCATGGTATTCGGTGAGGATGACGAACAGACCGCCCAGCGCTTCGACGCCTTCGCCCAGCGAGATGTCGGTGCCGCGCCCGGCCATGTTGGTGGCCACCGTCACCGCGCCGAGTTCCCCGGCCTTGGAGACCACGTCGGCCTCGCCGGCGTCCTGGCGCGCGTTGATCACCGCGTGCGGCACGTCGTGCTGCGTCAGGCGCTGGCTGAGCGCTTCCGAGTCTTCGACCGAGCGCGTGCCCACCAGCACCGGCTGGCCGCGCGCCTGGCGCCGGGCGATCTCGGCGGCCACCGCCATCCATTTGTCTTCGGCGCGATCGCACACCACATCGGGCAGGTAACGCCGCGCGCTGGGGCGGTGGGTGGGCAGCGTCACGGTGTCGAGCCGGTACACCACCGACAGCTCGCGGGCCATCTCGCGCGCGGTGCCCGTCATGCCCGACAGCCGCAGGTAGCGCGCGAAGAAGCGCTGGTAGGTGATGCGCGCCAGCGTTTGCGTGCGCTCGGACAGGTTCACGCCTTCCTTGCATTCGATCATCTGGTGCAGCCCTTGCTCCCAGGTGCGACCGGGCAGCACGCGGCCGGTGTACTCGTCGATGATCTGCACTGCGCCTTCGGCGTCGACGAGGTATTGGCGGTCGCGCTCGAACAGGTGCAGCGCGCGCAGCGCCTGCGTCATGAGGTGCTCGCGCGCATGCGAGGCCCGCCACGGACCGCCCCACGCGCTGGACTCGGTCTCCACGCGCTCGCGCCCGGTGCGCGTCAGGCGGATTTCACGGCGCGCTTCATCGAGCAGGTAGTCGTCGGTGGCGGTCAGCCGCGCGGCCAGCTCGAGCGCGCGCGGCAGTTCGTCGGCGTCGTCGATCTGGCCGGCTTTTTCCGCCAGGATCAGCGGCGTGCGCGCCTCGTCGATCAGGATGCTGTCGGCCTCGTCGACGATCGCGAAGTGCAGCCCGCGCAGCACCGGCGGGTTGGCCATCGCGCCAAACAACTGGCGCCCGCGCAGCTGCGCCACGCTGGCGCGCCCGCCCGCGGCCACGCGGTCGCGCAGGTAGTCGAACACCATTTCCTTGCCGGTGCAGTAGGCGATGTCGCACCCGTAAGCCGCGCGCTTGTCCTCGGTGCTCTTGCCGTGGATCACCACGCCCACCGACAGCCCGGCAAACGCGAACAGTGCGCGCTCTTTCTCGGCATCGCGCTCGGCCAGGTAGTCGTTGACGGTGACCACGTGCACCGGCAGACCGGCGCTGGCGGCCAGGCAGGCGGCCACCGCGGCGGTCAGCGTCTTGCCTTCGCCGGTCTGCATCTCGGCCAGTTGCCCGCGCACCAGCGTGGCCGCGCCGACCAGCTGCGTCGGGTAGGGGCGCATGCCCAGCGATCGGTGCGCGGCCTCGGCCACCAGCAGCAGCGCGTCGTGCAAGGCGGCCTTTTGCGCCGGCTGCAGTGCGGTGGGGGCGGCAGCGCGCAGCCGCGCGACCAGTGTGGCGTCGTCGAGCGCGGCCAGTTCAGTGGCGCGTGCTTGCATGAGCTGCTCAAGCTCGGCAATCTCGCGCGCCGGGTTGCCCGACAGCAGCCGGCGTGCCCAGGCCAGAGCGCCCAACGCCCATTCATCGGCCAGATGGGTGGCCTTGTCCTCGCGCTCGGGGAACGCGGTGCGCGCCAGGCGCAGCGAGGGCGAAAGCACGGCCGCAGACATGGCGCTCAGGTGTTGAAGTGCGACAGGAACAGGCGGCGCACCGCGCGAGCAATGCGCCAGCCCACGGGCTCGGGCGCGTGCTCGAAGCGCACGTGCACGCGGCTGCCCAGAAACTCGTGCGGCACGTCGGCGGGCAGCTGCAGCTCGAACTCGAACACCGACTCCAGCGTGGTCAGCCCCTTGTCGTCGCGCGGGTCGGTTTGCTGCGGGCCGCCGCCGCGCGTGCCCAGTGCGGGGCTGGGCAGCTCGTGGACCGCACCCGGTGTGCTGCGCACCAGCGTCGCCGGCCAGCGCGAGGCGGTGTCCTGCGCCAGACGCACCTCGACGGCCCGCGTGTCCAGGCGCACCGGATCGACCTCGCTTTGCGGCACCACCAGCCGCACCAGCGGCGCATCGGACGTGTGCAGGTAGCCCACCACCTCACCCTTCTTGAGGTACCGCCCAGGCAGATCCTCGGGTGTCAGTAGCAGCAGCGTGCCCGCCGCGTGGGTTCGCAACGTCAGGCGGGCGGCCTCGTCGCGCAGCCGTGCCAGCGCGGCTGTCTCGTGGCCGAGCTGTTGCTCGAGTTGCTGCGCCTTGGCCTGCGACTGGCCCCAGGCCGCGTCGTACTGGGCGCGCACTTCTTCTTCCTTGGCCTCTTGCACCGCCACGCGCGCGGCCAGACCCGGCTCGACCATGTCGAGCACGGCTTGCCCTGAAGTCATGGTCGTGCCCGACGTCGTCAGCAACTGGCGTGCGAAGCCGGCGCTCTCGGCGCGCACGATGGCGTGCTCGGGCAGCCACAGCACGCCCGTGGCCATGGTGTGATGCGGCAGCGGCACCACGAACAACAGCAGCAGCACGAGCGCCAGCGCGCTGCCCATGACGCCGCGCACACGACCCGTGCGGTCGGCGAATTGCGGCCCGGTGACCAGTGCCTTGCACCCCTTGATCACGGGCCACACAACGCCTTGCCCCAGCGTCCACATCGCCATGACCACGCCCACCACGAAAAACTGCGAGGCCACGAACAGCGCGATCGAAAACGAGATCGTCAGCCGGTACACGTACGACACCGGCGCATACATCAGGAACCAGCGCTTCTCGCCGGGGGTGGCCTGTGGCGGCTCGGTGCGCTTGACGCCGAACACGAAGCGCTCGGCCAGGTACTGCCAGTAGCGGTTCGCGCGCGCGCCCAGGTTGGGCGATTCGATCAGGTCGATCAGGATGTAGTAGCCGTCAAAGCGCAGCAGCGGGTTGGCGTTGAAGAACAAGGTGGTCACGCTGGCCAGCACCGCCACGTTGTAGGCCACGCCGCGCGCCGTGCCCGGCTCGAGCAGCATCCAGGCATAGAAAGCCAGCGCGGCGATGAACAGCTCGGCCAGCATGCCCGCCGCACCCACCAGCGCGCGTTGCCATTTGCTCACGAAGGCCGCCGAGTTGGACGCGTCGACATACGGCACCGGGTACAGCGCGAGCAGCATCACGCCGGTCTCGTGCACCTCGCCGCCAAAGGCCTTGCACGCCAGGCCGTGGCCGAGTTCGTGGACCAGCTTCACCAGCGGAAACAGCAGCGCGAGCATCAGCAGGTTGTCAGCGGCCAGCAGTTGGTCGCGCGAGTTGACGGCCAGCTCGGCCCATTGCGCGGGCACCAGCAGCAGTGCGGGCAGCACCACCGCCAGCCAGATCGCCACCCAGGGGGCCGCACCGGCATGGGCAAGACGGCGGCGCGCGGCGCGCACCACGCTGCTCAGCACGCCATCGGGATCGAACAGCGGCACCCGGATGCCCAGCGGGTTGCCCACACGGGCCATCCACTTGCTGCGCACCTGCTTCTTGCGCCGCTGCAGCAGCTCGGCCACGTCGGGCGTGACGTCGACTTGCACCAGATCCGCCGCGTGCAGTGTGGACAACAGCCGCAGCACATCGGACTGCGTGGGCGTGTCGTCGCTCAGGTCGGCGCACAGCAGCTCCCAGATGTCGTCCATCGTGCGGCTGCCATCCATCAGGTGGATGACGCGGTAGGCCTCGAAGTTGAAGCGCTGGTGCTTGGCGCCCACACGGTCTTCGATCACGTACCAGACCTCGCCGCGGTATTCGTGGCGGTGGATGCGCACCTGGCCGCGCAGCCGCGGGCGCAGCAAGCGCATGCGGTACCAGCTGTCCGACAGGATCGGTGCGCTCATGCGATCTCCCCGGCCGGCCTCACGGCAGCAGCTTCCACCACGTCAGTCGCGCCCAGTCGATGAGCGGGCGGCTCCAGATCCACAGCAAGCTGGCGTGGCCGGCGTCGACCTTGCCCACGCCTTCCATGTTGGGACGCAATTGCGGCGCGCCGGGGCCGAGCTCGGCCTCGATGCGGAAGTGGTTGCGCCCGTCCTCGGGCACCGACACCGGCGTGAGCTTTTTGACCTTGAAGGGCCAGACCTGGCCGGGCAGGCTGGCCAGCACCAGTTCGCCGGGCGCGCCCACGCGCACATGGCCGATGTCGCGTTCGTCGATCTTGAGGATCACCCGCCAGGCATCGAGCGGCGCCAGTTCGAACAGCACCTTGCCTTGCTCGACCGGCGAGCCCAGCTGCTGCGTCAGATCGCCCTTGACCACGGTGCCGTCGAAGGGCGCCACGATGTTCACCCGCTCGAGCTTGGACACCGCCAGATCGAGCTGCGCGCGGGCCTGGTTGCCCTGGGCCGCGGCAAGCCGCTGTTCGGCCGCGTTGCCGCTGGCCATGGCCTCGCGTTCCTTGCGCAGCGAGACCTCGAGCTCGGAATCCCAGCGCACGCGCTCGAGCTTGAGATCGCGGTCGTCGAGCGTGGCCAGCACCTGACCGGTCTTGACCAGATCACCGGCGCGCGCCGGGGCCTCGCGCAGGTAGCCCTCGAAGGGCGCGACCGCCGCGCGCTGCACCGCGCCTTCGACCAGCGCCTGTGACGAGATCCGAAACGGCACCGGGATCACCCCCAGCAACAGCAGCACCAGTGCGCTCACGCCGGCGGCCAGCTTGACGGCCGGATAGCGCGGCCCCATCACGGTGGCCACGCTGCGGCGCGCCAGGCGCACGGCGCGGCCGGCGACGCCCTGGTCGGCTTCGCGCTGCAGCATCAGCGCGGGCGCCAGACCCAGCGCCACGCTCTCCAGGTAATCGAGCTCGGTCGGCGTGAAAGGCTCGCGACGTTCGAGCATCAGCACGCCGCCGATGTGTCCCTCGTGCAGCAACGGCAGGCTCACCAGCGTGCCCGAGCCCACCTCTTCGGCGTAGCGCCGGTGCGCCACCGTCACCGTGGTGTTGCTGGACTCGTCGGCCGAGGGCCACACGATGCGGCGCCGCTGATCGAGTGCTTCGTGCATCGCCTGCGTGGCCTGGCGCAGCACGCCGGTCTTTTCATCGAACCATGCGGCGTGGCTCAGTGCCAGCAGCCGTAGCGTCTTGCCGTGTGTGAGCGCGAGGTGAACCTGGTGGCTGTCGAACTCGCGGCCCAGCCGGTTGACCAGCGCCAGCGCGGCTTCGCGTGGCGTGTGTTCGGCCAGCAACCCGAGCAGCGTGTCCAGCAAAAATCCGCCCTGGCGCAACCGCTGACGCTGGTCGATCAGCTCGCGCTGGTGAAACAGGCCGACCAGCCATCCCGCACCCCAGTTGATCTGCTTGAGCGCCACCTCGACCTCAGCGGGCGAAGCCGATCCCAGCTCGATCACCACCGCGCCTTGGAGCTTGTCGCCCGACAGCAGCGGGTAGGCGATCTGCACCACGCCGTGTTCGTCGCGGTGTTGCACCGCATCGCGCGCGCGCAGCGCCTCGGTGGCGACGTCGCGCAGATGGCTCAAGTCGAGTTCGGCCGGGTGCGCGGCCACCGGTGCGAACGCGCCGTCAGCCTGGGCGATCAGCAGCAGTCCGGCGCGCGCATCCAGCAGCGAGCAGCACAGCACTTCCAGCCATGAACGGCACAGTTGCTCGGCGGTCAGGGCCTGCGCGAGGGCAGACCAGGGATCAATGCGTGCGGCTTCGTTCAATCGGTGAGCAACGAGTCGAGCACCCGCAAGTCGGGCTCGGCGAGTGTGCCAGCGGCCGCGCGCAGTTGCAGGCCTGAGACCAGTGTTTTGTATCGCGCTGCGGCGAGGTCCTTGCGTGTGGCGAACAGCTGC
>CANBSV010000097.1 GCA_947372225.1 Burkholderiales bacterium
CCCATCATTTCGGCGCCGGGTTCCAGATCGAAGCGCAGGTGGTTTTCGGCCAGCGCAGCGCTGTGGCAGATGGTCTCGAGCGGCAGCCACTCGAGCCGCGCCCCGGCCGCCACGCGGGCGTGCGCCGATTGCCGCGCTGTCTCGCCTGCGCTGCGATAAAAGCGCGTTGCCCCGGGCGTGGTGATCAGCGCGTGGGTGCCGGCTTGCAGGTGGGCGTCGATGTGGAGCACGTCGCCACCGACGATGCCGCCCGGCGGATGCACCAGCACGTGATGGCAGGTGGCGTGGCCTTCCGGATACAGACTTTGCAGCACGCGCAGCGGACCGCTGTGGCGGTCGTGGCCCACGGTGCGTGCGTCATCGAGGCGGTAATTGAGCGTGAGTTGTCCGGTCCAGGCCATGGCGTGGACTCTTGCACGAACCGGGCCTTACCGAGGCCGTGAGGCCCGCTTGGCCTTGCTGCGCTTGTCGGCCTTCGGGCCCTTTCCGGTTTTGGCCGCCTCGTCATCCTTGACGCGCCAGAAGCGCGGCTGAGCGATGAAGCGCGCCAGATCCGGCTGGCAGGCCGTGAGTGCGGCCTCGCGCTGCGATGCCAGCCAGCCCAGCGCGAACAGCGCGCGCGTGTCGTGTGGTGCCTCGGCCGAATACAGCGCAATGCCCACCGCCACATCGTTGAGCGTGCCCAGCCGCTCTTGAAGCGCGCGCAAGCCCTTGAGGTAGCGGCGCACCGACGCCTCATCGAACACGCTGGCCGAGAACTCGGCCGCGTAGCGCAGCCGCTTGATGTGCTTGCGCAGCCGGTGACGGCCCTCGTCGTCGAGCTGGTCGAAGCCTTGGGCATCGGCCAGCACACCCCGGTGCCAGCGGTTCAGGCGCTGCGCGAGCCGCTCGCGAAGCGGCAGCTCGGCTGGCGGGTCAACCGCATCGAGCGGAGTGTTCAGCTCGTTGAGCGCCTGAGTCCACGAGCGCCCGGTGGGAGTTCGTGCCGGCGTCGGCTCGCCGCCTTGCAAGCGGCCGATCAGCATCAGCAGCAGCCGCTGGGTCTGCACGCGCCGCACCAGCACGGTGGGGCCGATCGCCTCGGCCGACGGCGGCAGCTGCGGCGGCTCGCCGGGCTGGCCCACGGCGTCGAGCGCCCGCGCGAGGGCTCGCATCAGGGGCTCGGCCACCGCCGATTGATCGCGTGCGGCACCAAGCTGCCGGAACAATTCGGCGGCGTCAACCGCCATCGCCAACCGGGTGGCGGCATCGAGGGCGTCAGCGAGCACCGATCCGTCAAAAAAGCGCAGCGCTGTGCGCAGCCGGCGCAGGCCCACGCGCAGCTGGTGCACGTGCTCGGCGTCGTGCTGGCCGCTGGCAATCTGGCTGGCGTTGACGCTGATCTGCTCCAGGCACGAGCGCAAAACCGCATCGATCGCCTGCGCGGGCGACATCGATCGCTCCAGCTTCACGGCCGCGGCGCGCTTGGGGGCCGACATGGCTTCATCGCGCCACAGCAGGTGGCCGAGCTCGGCCTTGCTGCGCGTGTCGAGCCACAGCCCGTGGCGCGCCACCCAGCGACCGGCAGCCCCAACCACCGCGTGGGGCTGGCCGGACTTGAGTTCGATCTCGAGCTCGCACACAGACAGCCGGCGTGGCGCGTCGACGGGGCCGGCTTCGATCACGCCCGTATCGAAAGCGAGTTCGACCGTTCCGCCAGGCACACGCACTACCCGCGCGCGGCGCCAGATGTCGGTGGACATCACCCGCTGCAGGGGCCCGTCTGCGCGCGCCTTGGTGCTGTCGAGCAATTTGAGCAGCGCTGCGCCCACGGGCGTGTCGGCGTGCAACTGCGGATGAATGGGTGGCACCGTGGTGCCGGTCTCGCTGCGTATGACGTTGTGTTCAGCGCGCGTCATGCCCGCGCCGTCAGGCAGGCTGCCCTTGAGCGTTTGAACCCACACGCGGCCTTCCTTGCGCAGCCGCAGCGCCATGCGGGCACCGGCCAGCAGGCCCGAGGGGGTGTCAAAGTACGCGGCTTGCAACCGGATGCGCCGTTCCGGTGTGGCCCCCGCCACCGCCGCTTCGACCGCGGCACGCCGCCCGGGCGGAACTTGAAACTTCAACTCGACTTCCTTCATGACAGCATCGTGACAGAGGGCGCGTCGGAATTTGATGAAATCCGCGGCGCGGCGCGCTGGTGCTGCCCAAAAGGTCATCGCCGAACACGTCAGCCGTCGCCGGTAAACTCGGGTTTGTCCTCAACTTGAGCGCCTCGTGGCCCATGGCTGCGTCGCTCGCCTGACCATGCCTTTGTTCTGGAAGCACTACAAGTCGGACACCACCGCGTTCATCGAGTCCCTCAAGGCCAAGAAGCCTTCACTGGAAGACGAGCAGCGCGCGGGCCGCGCCTTGCTGTGGGACAAGCGGGTGGACCTCGATGCGCAGGCCGACAACGCCGATTCGCGCGTGCCGCAGCAGCCCTACGTCTATCAAACCGGGTCGAAGTGACGCTGCTCGAGCCACCAGAGCTGCAACCGCTGGATGCCGATGCCTCTTCAGGCATGGGACCTGCGGCGCTCGACGGTGTGGCACTGGCCCGTCTTTACGGCGAGCCGCTGTTCAAGCTGCCGCAGGATCTGTACATCCCGCCCGATGCGCTGCAGCTGTTTCTCGAGGCCTTTGAAGGGCCGCTCGATTTGCTGCTGTACCTGATCCGCCGGCAGAACTTCAACATCCTCGACATCCCGCTGGCCGACGTGACGCGCCAGTACCTGGCTTATGTCGATCAGATCCGCAAGACACACCTGGAACTGGCCAGCGAATACCTGCTGATGGCAGCCATGCTGATCGAGATCAAGTCGCGAATGCTGCTGCCGCCTAAAAAATCGGCCGATGGCACCGAACCCGAGGATCCGCGCGCCGAGCTGGTTCGTCGTCTGGTCGAGTACGAGCAGATGAAGCTCGCCGCCGCGCAGCTCGACGCGCTGCCGGTGCTCGGCCGCGATTTCCTGCGTGCGCAGGTGCACATCGAGCAGTCTCTGGCGCCGCGCTTTCCGGAGGTCAACGCCGACGAGTTGCGCGCCGCCTGGGCCGATGTGCTCAAGCGGGCTGACCTCAACGCGCACCACACCATCAGCCGTGAACAGCTCAGCGTGCGCGAGCACATGAGCATCGTGTTGCGCAGCCTGCAAGGGCGCAAATTCCTGGAGTTTCACGAGCTGTTCGACATCAAGCGCGGGCCGCCGGTGATGGTGGTGACCTTCATCGCCATGCTCGAACTCGCCCGCGAGCGTCTGCTGGAGGTCACGCAGGCCGAAGCCTTCGCGCCGATCTATGTGCGGCTGGCTTACCAGCCTGTCTGACGACCGCGCGCCGTCAGTCTTTTCAGGTCCCCGGCATCATTTCGAAAACGTTACTTCAGAGCGACCATGCAACAAGCCACCATCCAGATCGTGCGTCCCGTCAGCTGTGCCAACCCATCCGCAGCGCCGCAGCGCTGGGAGGTGTCGCAAATCGAGGCGCTGTTCGAACTGCCATTCAACGAGTTGCTGTACCAGGCGCAAACCGTGCATCGCGCCAACTTCGACCCGGCGGAGGTGCAACTGTCCACGCTGCTGTCCATCAAGACCGGTGGTTGTGCCGAGAACTGCAGCTATTGCCCGCAATCGTCGGCGTACGACACCGGCGTGGAAGCCACCGCGCTGATGAAGGTCGATGCGGTGCTTGAGGCGGCCCGTGCCGCTCAGGCCGCGGGCGCCACGCGCTTTTGCATGGGCGCGGCCTGGCGCGGCCCGAAAGACCGTGACATCGAGAAGGTGTCGGCGCTGATCAGCGCCGTGAAGGGCCTGGGTCTCGAGACCTGCGCCACGCTGGGCATGCTCGGTGACGGTCATGCCGAAACGCTGCGCGACGCCGGGCTCGACTACTACAACCACAACATCGACAGCGCACCGGACAAATACGGTGACATCGTGCAGACGCGTCAGTTCGAAGACCGCCTGGACACCTTGCAGCGCGTGCGCGGCGCAGGCGTCAAGGTGTGCTGCGGCGGCATCGTCGGCATGGGCGAATCGCGCACGCAGCGCGCTGCACTGATTGCCGAGCTGGCCAACATGGAGCCTTATCCCGAGTCGGTGCCCATCAACCATCTGGTGCAAGTCGAAGGCACCCCGCTGCACGGCACCGAGGTGCTCGATCCGTTCGAGTTCGTGCGCACCATTGCCGCAGCACGCATCACCATGCCGCACACCCGAGTGCGCCTGTCGGCCGGTCGCCAGGCGCTGGGCGAGGCGGTGCAGGCGCTGTGCTTCATGGCCGGTGCGAATTCGATCTTCTATGGCGACAAGCTGCTGGTCACGGGCAACCCCGATGTCACCGCCGACCAGGCGCTGTTGAAAAAACTCGGCATGAGGGCGGCCTGATGAGCGCGCCCGTCGAGTCGCAGGTGCCGGCCCGCAAGCCCGTCACGCTGCATCGGCTGCGTGAGATGTATTCAGCCGGCGAGCCCATCAGTGTGCTCACCTGCTACGACGCCAGCTTTGCGCGGCTGCTCGATGGCGCCGGCGTCGATTGCCTGATGGTGGGCGACTCGCTCGGCATGGTGGTGCAAGGCCACGGCAGCACGCTGCCGGTGAGCCTCGACGATGCGGCCTATCACACCCGTTGTGTGGCGCGTGGCAACCGCACCGCCTGGATCATTGGCGATCTGCCGTATGGGAGTTACCAGCAGTCTCGAGAACAGGCGCTGGCCAGCGCGGTCGTGCTGATGCAAGCCGGCGCGCACATGGTCAAGCTCGAAGGTGGCGGTTGGACCGTCGATGCGGTTCGCTTTCTGGTCGAGCGCGGCATTCCGGTGTGCGCGCACCTCGGGCTCACGCCGCAGTCGGTGCATGCGCTGGGCGGCTACCGGGTGCAAGGCCGCAGCGAGGAAGCGGTGGCCACGCTCACGCAGCACGCCACCGAACTGGTCGAGGCGGGCGCGTCGATGATGGTGCTCGAGCTGATGCCATCAAGCGTGGCCGCGGGCCTCACGCAAAAACTGGGCATCCCGGTGATCGGCATCGGCGCGGGCGTCGAATGCTCGGGCCAGGTGCTCGTACTGCACGACATGCTGGGCGTCACCCAGGGCAAGCTGCCGCGCTTCGTGCGCGACTTCATGCAAGGTGCACCGTCCATCACCGCCGCCGTGACGACCTACGTGGCCGACGTGAAGGCGCGGCGCTTTCCGGACCCCGTCGCTCACGGCTACTGACCATGCATGTGGTCCACACCATCGCGGCACTGCGCGCGGCCTTGCCGGTGCCCGGCTCGTGCGTCTTTGTGCCCACCATGGGGAACCTGCACGAAGGGCACCTGGCGCTGGTGCGGCAAGCCACCGCGCACGGCTTGCCGGTGGTGGTCAGCATCTTCGTCAACCGGCTGCAGTTCGCGCCCCACGAAGACTTCGACCGTTACCCGCGCACGCTGGCACGCGACTGTGAACTGCTGAGCTCGGCCGGCTGCAGCATCGTCTTCGCGCCCGATGAGGCCGAGATGTACCCCGAGCCGCAAGGCTTCAAGGTGCAGCCCGACCCGGCGATCGCCGACATCCTCGAAGGCCAATTCCGCCCCGGCTTTTTCACCGGCGTGTGCACCGTGGTGCTCAAGCTGTTCGCAGCCGTGCAGCCGCGCATCGCCGTGTTCGGCAAGAAGGACTACCAGCAGTTGATGGTCATCCGCCGAATGACGCAGCAGTTTGCGCTGCCCATCGATATCGAAGGCGGCGAAACCACCCGCGCGGCCGACGGTCTGGCCCTGTCGTCGCGCAACGGCTACCTCAGCGACACCGAGCGAGCGCGCGCCATCGAACTCGCTCAGGCGCTGGCCACGCTGGCGCGCCAGTTCAGCGAAGGCGACACGCCGCTGGCCACGCTCGAAGCGCGTGCCTGTCAGGCACTGGCCGAGCACGGCTGGCAGCCCGATTACCTGAGCGTGCGCCGGCGCACCGACCTCGGTATTCCCACCGCCGACGCCCCGCGCAAGGGCGACTGGGTGGCCCTCGGCGCCGCACGCATCGGCGCCACGCGGCTGATTGATAACCTCGAGTTCAGCGCCTGAGTCGTCACGCCGCCCTCACGTGGCGGTTGCAGACAGGCTACTTCGGGCCGCTGTCCCACCCCCCACCCAACGCCAGATACACCCGTCCGAGCGCAAGACGGCGGTCGAGCAGGCTTTGGGCGGCGTCGGTTTCGGCGGCGAGCACCTGACGCTGAGCGTCGAGCACTTCGACGAAGCCGACCACGCCGGCGCGAAAGCGCATGTCGGACAGACGCAGGGTTTCGCGCGCGGCCGTCACGCGGCGCGATTGCGCGGCGATGAGCTCGGCGCTGCTGTCGTAGGCGGTCAGGCTGTCGGCCACTTCGGCCAGCGCGGCGAGCACCGCGCGGCGGTAGCCCACCAGCGCCTGATCGAGACGCGCCAGTGCGGCGTCTTCGTTGCCCTGCAGCGCGCCGCCCGAGTACAGCGGCAACACCACGTTGGGTCCGAGCGACGCCACCGATGACGCGCCGCTGCTGAGCACATCGCCGAGGTTGGTGCTGACACGGCCGAACACGGCGGTCAGCGAGATGTCCGGATAGAACTGAGCGCGCGCCACGTTGACCCGCGCATGCGCGGCCTGGAGCTGCGCGGTGGCTTGCAGCAGGTCGGGCCGGCGCTCGAGCAGCGCCGAGGGCAGACCGGCGGGCAATGCGGCGGGCAGGCTGAGCGTGGCCGGGGTGTCGAAGCGCAGCGTGCCGGGCACGCGGCCGACCAGGATCGACAGCGCGTTTTCGGTTTCGGCGATCTGGCGCTTCAAACCGGGCAGCACGGCTTCGGTCGAGGCCAGAACGCTTTCTTGCTGGCGTTCTTCGGCGGCCGACGCGACGCCGGCCGATGACAGCCGCTGCACGATGCGCAGCACCTCGCGCTGGTTGACAGCGGCGTGCTCGGTGACTTCGAGCACCTCGCGCAGCGCGGCCAGTTGGTAGTACAGCGCTGCGGTGTTGGCCACCAGCGACGCCTGCACCGCGTGGCGCGAGGCTTCGGTGGCCATCAGGTCGGCCCGTGCGGCGGCCGAGGCATTGGCGTAGCGGCCCCACAGGTCGATGTCCCACGACACCGCCAGCCCGCCCAGGAAGCTCGAGGTCAGATCCTTGCCCGGCCGTCTGGCGGTGGGAGAAGTGTTCAGGTTGAGGCTGGCCTGCGGCAGCGTGCCCGCGCGCGCCGCGGCGGCGATCGCCTGCGCCTCGCGCACCCGCGCTGCCGCCAGCAGAGCGTCGGGGCCGGCCGCCAGCGCTTCGGTGATCAGCTGCTGCAGTGGCGCGTCGGTGTAGACGTCCTTCCAGGCCAGCGTGCCAAAGGCGGCGGCGCCCGATGGCGTGGCACCGCGGTGCGCTGCGGGCAGGGCGCCGTCGGGCTGCTGGTACACGGATGGGTTGAACACCGAGCAGCCTGATGCGCTCAGCGCGCAGGCTGCGGCGACGATGCGGGTAGCGAGCCTCATCGGGGCGCGATCACGGGTGGCGGCTTTCATCAATGGGCGCTCCCGGGCTCGGCCAAGGGTGGCGGCGCGGCCTTGCCGCCGCGGTTGAACAGCTTGTCGATCGCCACATAGAGCACCGGCACCATGAACACCGCCAGCAGCGTGGCGGCCAGCATGCCGCACAGCACGGTGATGCCCATCGACACGCGCGAGGCGGCGCCCGCACCGCTGGCGGTGACCAGCGGTACCACGCCCAGGATGAACGCAAACGAGGTCATCACGATCGGGCGCAGGCGCAGCTTGGCCGCGCCGATGGCCGCGCTGATCGCGTCTTCTCCGGCTTCTTGCTTCATCTTGGCGAACTCGACGATCAGGATCGCGTTCTTGGCCGCCAGCCCGATCAGCAGCACCAGCCCGATCTGCGCGTAGATGTTGTTGGTCAGCCCGGTGACGTACAGCCCCAGCATGGCGCCGAACAGCCCCAGCGGCACCGCCAGCAGCACGGCGAACGGCACCGACCAGCTCTCGTACATGGCCGCCAGGAACAGGAAGACGAACAGGATCGCCAGCCCGAAGATGACCGGCGCCTGGCCGGCCGACTGCTTTTCCTGCAGGCTGATGCCCGACCACTCGTACCCATAGCCTGCGGGCAGCGCGGTGGCGGCGACTTCTTCCATCACCTTGATCACATCGCCAGACGACACACCCGGCGCGCCGTCGCCACCGAGCTCGGCCGTGCGGTACAGGTTGTAGCGCTGGGTCACGGTGGGCGCGCTGATCGACTCGGACTTGATCAGCGACGACAGCGGAATCATGCGGCCATCGGCGCTGCGCACATGGAACATCGCCACGCTGCTGATGTCGCTGCGGAACTCGGGCTCGGCTTGCATCGTGACCTTGTAGGTGCGACCGAAGCGGCTGAAGTCGTTGATGTTCAGGCCGCCCAGAAAGGTCTGCAGCGCGTTGGTCACGTCGCTGATCGGCACGCCGAGCTTCTTGGCCTTTTCGCGGTCGAGCTCGAGGCGCAGCGCCGGTGTGCCGGGGTTGAACTTTGAGTAGATGCTGCCGATTTCCGGGCGCTTGCGCACCTCGGCCATGAAGGCTTCGGCCACCTGCGCGAGCTCTTGCGGCGTGCCGCCCGCGCGGTCCTGCAGCTTGAAAGAGAACCCGCCCGTGGACCCCAAGCCGGGAATGGCCGGCGGGTTGAAGGCGAGCACCACCGCCTCGGGGATCTTCGCCATGCGCGCGTAGGTTCCCAGGATGATCGCGCGCAGGCGTTCGTCGGGCGCGGTGCGCTCGTCCCACGGCTTGAGCACCGACACGAACAGCGCGCTGTCGGGCTGGCTCACGCCGTTGAGCACGTTGTAGCCGTTGATGATCAGCCGCTTGGCCACACCGGGAATGGTGGCCAATTGGGCATCGACCTTTTCGGTGACGGCCAGCGTGCGGTTGAGCGAGGCGGCTTCGGGCAACTGCACGGTGCCGATGTAGTACCCCTGATCCTCCGGCGGCACGAAGGCGCCGGGCACCTTGCCCATCAGGCTGAACGCCGCAAAGATGAAGATCGCCAGCATCGCCAGCGACAGCAGCAAGCGGCGGATCAGCGTCTGAACGCCGCGCCCGAAACGCTCAGTCACGGCATCGAAAGCGCGGTTGAAGCCGCCAAAGAAACGCCCCAGCAGACCCTGGCTGTCGGCCGGCGAGCGCGGCTTGAGCATCAGCGCGCACAGCGCCGGCGTGAGCGTCAGCGCGACCAGCGCCGAGAACAGCGTCGACACCGCCACGGTCACGGCGAACTGCTTGTACATGATGCCGGCAATGCCGCCGAGGAAGGCCACCGGCACGAACACCGCGCACAGGATCAGCGCAATGGCGATCACCGGTCCCGAGACCTCTTCCATCGCCTTGAGCGTGGCTTCGCGCGCAGTGAGGCCGCCGTGCGCCAGGTGGTGCTCGACCGCCTCGACCACCACGATGGCGTCGTCGACCACGATGCCAATCGCCAGCACCATGCCGAACAGCGTGAGCGTGTTGATGGTGAAGCCCAGCACCGTGAACGCCGCGAAGGTGGCCACCAGCGACACGGGCACTGCCAGCATCGGGATCACGGTGGCGCGCCAGTTCTGCAAGAAGAGGAACACCACCACCAGCACCAGGACGAGTGCTTCGACAAAGGTGTGCACCACCTCCTCGAGCGAGGCCTTGACGAAGGTGGTGTTGTCGAGCACCACGTCATAGGCCATGTCCTCGGGGAACGACTGCGCCATCACCGCGAGTTGCTGCTTGATCAGCGCGGCGCTCTCGAGCGCGCTGGCGTCGGGTGTGAGGTTGATCGACAGCGCGGCGGCGGGCTGGCCGTTCAGGCGCGACTGGAAGCCGTAGTCGCGCGCCCCGAGCTCGACCCGGGCGACGTCCTTGACGCGCACGAACGAGCCGTCGGACTTGGCCCGCACGATCACGTTCTCGAACTCCGAGACTTCTGACAGACGGCCCTTGAGCTGCACGCCGTACTGGAACTGCTGCGTGGCCGGTGCGGGCAACTGGCCGACCTGGCCTGCCGGCGCCTGCACGTTTTGCTCCTGGATGGCGCGGTAGATGTCGGTGGGCGTGACGCCGACCGAGGCCATGCGGTCGGGGCGCAGCCACAGCCGCATGCCGAACTCCGAGCCGAACAACGACACGTTGCCCACGCCCTTGATGCGCTTCAAGCCCTCGACCACGTTGATCGTGGCGTAGTTCGACAGGAACAAGCTGTCGTAGGTGCCCTTGGGCGACACCAGCGCGATGTACATCAGGGTGTCGGGGCTTTGCTTCTTGGTGCTGATGCCGCTGGC
>CANBSV010000098.1 GCA_947372225.1 Burkholderiales bacterium
GACCATCAACGCGGCGGGCGCGGTGATGCCGTTGGTGTTCGGGCTGATCGGCGGCGCATGGGGTGCGGCCACGCTGCTGTGGATGATGGCCGCCGCTGTCGCGTCAGGAAGCCTGGCTGCTCGTGGCGCCGGCAGGGCGGGTCAACTCAGAACTTGATGCCTGCTGTGTCGGGGACATCGGCCTTGCGGTTCGGTCGGATTTCCTTGGCACCGTCGAGTATCGCGGGCGGCCTTATCGGTGTCTCTTCGCGAGGCGCTTCTGCTCGCTGGGTGAGGGCTGCAGCGGGGGCAAACTGGTAGCTTGCCGGGAGCTTCGACGCCTTGGGGTAACCGGCCGCGTCGAGGTAGGACGTCCAGCTGTCACTCGACAGGCCGCGAACCACCTGTGCTCCGATGCTCAAAGCCGGCAGATCCCGTCCGTTGGTCAGCCGCTGCAAGGCCTCGCCATCCTCGGCAGTGAGAACGATCTTTTCGACATGGGGAATGCCGCGGCTGCGCAGCAACTGCCGACCCTGATCGCACGGCGCACAGTTGGCCGACACGTACAGGGTGACCGGGTAGCGCTGTGCGACCTGGCGCAATTCCGCAGGCAAAGACACATCGGCCGATGCGGCACTGCGGCGTGTCTTGAGCTGAGTCAGCTGGTCGCCAGGAGCCAGCGGCGGCTGATCGGTGTAGGTGACGCGGCCGTCACTGCCGACGACCTTGTACTGCGCCTGGCTCGGCGAGGCGGCCACCAGCATCGCCAGCGTCGCCAGCACCACCGAGGTGGCGTGACCCGCATCGTTGCCCAGCCGTTTGAAAAATTTCGAATTCATGATCTTGCTCCTTGATGCGTCGCGCGATCCGCGCCTCAACCCATGCCCTGATGCCGCAACAATGCGTCGATGGTGGGTTCCCGGCCGAGAAACGCCTTGAAACTGTCCATCGCCGGGCGGCTGCCACCGACCTCCAGCACGGCTTGACGGTAGCGTCGGCCGGTTTGCACATTGAGCACGCCCGAATCGCCGGCCGATTCCTCGAACGCGCCCCATGCATCGGCAGACAGTACCTCAGCCCACTTGTAACTGTAGTAGCCGGCCGAGTAGCCGCCGGCAAAGATGTGTGAAAAGCTGTGCGCGAAGCGGTTGAACGCAGGCGGCTTGAACACCGAGATCTCCTCGCGCACTTCGTTCGCCAGTGATTCGATACGGTCTTCGCTGCCCGGTTCGGCGTGCAGTCGCATGTCAAACAGCGAAAACTCCACCTGCCGCAGCGTTTGCAGCCCGCTCTGGAAATTCTTGGCGGCCAGCATGCGGTTGAACAACTCGCGCGGCAACGGCTCGCCGGTGTCGACGTGAGCGGTGAGGCGCTTGATCACGTCCCACTCCCAACAGAAGTTCTCCATGAACTGGCTGGGCAGTTCCACCGCGTCCCACTCGACGCCCGAAATGCCCGACACACCGATGTCGTCAACGCGGGTGAGCAGGTGATGCAAGCCGTGGCCGAACTCGTGAAACAGCGTGGTCACGTCGTCGTGACTGAGCACCGCCGGGCGGCCTGGCGCCGGCGGGGTGAAATTGCACACCAGCTGGGCCACCGGCTTTTGCAGCCAACCCTCGGGGCGCGCCCAGCGACTGCACACATCGTCCATCCAAGCTCCGGGGCGCTTGCCCGGGCGCGCGTAGGGATCAAGGTAGAACTGTCCCACCAGATCGGGGCTGCCGCCGGCCACGCTGTTGGCTCGCTCGATGCGGAAAAAGCGCACGCTGGGGTGCCACACCGCCGCGCTGTCGGGCCGGATCGACACCTCGAACAGTGTCTCGATGATGTGAAACAGGCCTTCGAGCACCTTGGGCTCGGTGAAGTACTGCTTGACCTCTTGATCGCTGAAGGCGTATCGCGCTTCCTTGAGCTTTTCGCTGGCATAGGCCACATCCCAGGCCTGCAGGTCGGGCAGGTCGAGTTGGTCCCGCGCGAAACCGCGCAGCTCTGCGAGGTCTTTTTCTGCGTAGGGTCGCGCCCTGCGGGACAGGTCGCGCAGGAAGTCGAGCACCTGCTTGGGTGAACTGGCCATCTTGGGCACCAGCGAGACGTCGGCGTAGCTCGGGTAGCCCAGCAGCGCGGCTTCTTCCTGACGCAACCTCAGCAATTCGCGCATCACCTCGGTGTTGTCCTGATCGGCAGGACCGAATTCGCTGGCGCGCGTGACGTTGGCTGTGTAAAGCCGCTCGCGCAGCGCGCGATTGCTGCCGTACTGCATGACCGGGAAGAAGCTCGGGAAGTGCAGCGTGATCTTGTGGCCTGGCTTGGCGTCGGACTGCGCCGCGGCCAAGGCAGCCTGTTTGGCGTCCTCTGGCACACCTTGCAGTTCGTCTTCGCTGGCGTAGTACGCGTAGCCATCTGTCGCGTCGAGCACGTGCTCGGAAAACTTTTGCGACAGATCGGCTTGCAGTTCCTGCAGCCGCTGAAAACGCTGCTTGGCCTCGCCTTGGAGTTCGGCGCCGGACAGCACGAAGTCGCGCATTGCATTGCTGAGCGCCTTGGCGCGTGCCGGGCTCAGATTGGCGGCGTGTTGCGCGATGGCCTTGTACTTGGCGTAGAGCCGTTCATCAGCGGCGTGGCGGCTGGACTGTTCGCTGACCTTGGGCAGCGCTGCGGTGTAGGCCGCGCGCAGTTCGGGCGTATCGGCCACGGCATTGAGGTGCCCCACAGCACCCCAGGCGCGGTGCAACCTTTCGCTGGCGGTGTCGAGGACGGCCGACACCGCGTCGTAGTCGCTCGGCACGTCCGGGCCGACGGCGAGTTCGAGTGCCTCGTCATTCGCCAGCAGCAGCGCATCGATGGCCGGCGCCACGTGCTCGGGGCGGATCTCGTCGAAGGCAGGCAGCGCGTCAGTGCGCAGCAGGGGGTTGGTCATCGCGTGAGTCTCTTGTGAAACGACAAAGGCCGCTGTGAGGCGGCCTTTGTCACGGAGCTGAAGTCACCGCGCGTCAAGCCTTGGCCTGGGCGCTCAGGGCGGTCTTGAGCAAGTCGGCCACGGTGTTGGCGTTGAGCTTTTCCATGATGTTGGCGCGGTGCGCCTCGACCGTCTTGATGCTGATGCCCAAGTCGTCGGCGATCTGCTTGTTCAGTCGGCCCGCGACGATGCGCTCGAGCACCTGACCTTCACGCGCAGTCAGTCGTGACAACAAGGCGTCGCGGCTGGCAGCTTCTTGTTGCTGCGAGAACGCCAGGCGCGCCTTTTCGAGCATGCGCTCGACCAGACTCAGCAGTTCGTCCTCCTTGAAGGGCTTTTCGATGAAATCGAGCGCCCCTTTTTTCATGGATGAGACGGCCATTTGCACATCGCCATGACCGGTGATGAACACGATGGGCAGCGGGCTCTTGCGCTCGATCAGCCGGTCTTGCAACTCGAGGCCGCTCATGCCGTCCATGCGGATGTCGGCGAGTACACATGCCACCTCGCGTGGATCGAAGCGGGAAAGGAAGGACTCGGCAGAGTCGAAGCACTTGACGCGGTAGTCCTTGCCTTCGAGCAACCACTGCAACGAGTCGCGAACGGCTTCGTCGTCGTCGACCACATGGACGGTGCCCTTTTTCGGAATCAAGCTCATGAAGTAGCCGCCTTGTTCAATGCAGAAGGGGAGTCGATTCGGTCGGTTTCAACGGGCAGTGTGAATGAAAAACAGCAGCCGGAAATCGCTCCGCCAGTGTATAGGTTCTCGGCTCGGATCCGCCCCCGGTGCGACTCGATGATCGAGCGGCAAAGGCTCAGTCCGATGCCCAGCCCCTCGGGCTTGGTCGAGAAGAACGCTTCGTAAAGTCGGGCGAGGACTTCCGGGCGAATTCCGGGGCCCATGTCGGTCACGCTGAACTCGACCACCCGGCCCTCATCCGCCGTCTTCTTGGGTACCACACGCAAGTCGATGCTGCGACGCGACGCGGGCAGCCCAGCCGAGTCGATCGCTTCGGCAGCGTTTTTCAGAAGATTCAACAGCACCTGTTCGATCAGGATGGGATCGACCCACAAAGTGGGCAGGCGACTGGCGACATAGAAGTGGATCACCACCTTGCGGCGATTGAGTTCGATGCTGGCCAGTTCGATGGTTTCCTCGACCAGTGTTCGCACCTGCGCTGCCTGGCGTTGTGGCTCGCTGCGTTTCACGAAGGCGCGAATGCGGTGGATGATCTGGCCGGCGCGCTGCGCCTGCCGTGAGGTCTTTTCCAGCGCCGCAATCAGGTCTTCCTTTTCGATCGACTCGCCCTTGACCCGCGAAACCATGCCGTTGCAGTAGTTCGTGATGGCCGTCAGCGGCTGGTTCAATTCGTGCGCCACCGACGACGCCATTTCGCCCATCGTCACCAGGCGGCTTGTGACCTGCGCTTTCTCGGCCTGCTGGGCTGCCAGGGTCTCCGCGTTGCGCCGCGCCGTCACATCGGTGGCGATCAACATTTGCGCCAGGCGCCCGTCGGTCCACTGCAAATAGCGCGCGCGCACGTCGAACCATTTGTTCAACGGCTCGACGAGCACCTCGTGCGGGTCGGATCCCGCCTCGGTCAGCTCTTGAGTGGGCAGGCCGCCCAGATCTTCCACGGAGTCTTCTTCGCCTGGGGTCGGCATGGCCGTGATGTCATCGCCGGCCAGCAGCGCATGACCCAGCGCATCGGCACCGAACCACAGACGGTACGACCGGTTCGCAAAAAGCAGTTCGCCTTGCTGCACCGACAGCACCGACACCGAAGCATCCAGGCCTTCAAGCACGGTGGTGAAGCGCTCGTGAGAGGCCGACAGCTGATCGCGGATGCGTTTGGCTTCGGTGATGTTGGTCATCGACGTCATCCAGCCCGTCTGTACGCCCTTCGGGTCGACCAGGGGCGAGACGTACATGCGGGCATCAAAGATGTCGCCGCCCTTGTGCATCACCTTGACCTCGAAGCCGCCGGCCGGCGTGAGTCCTTGCAGCTCCTGTTGAAGCAGGCGGTGGCTTCCATCAATCTGGTCAGGCAGCCAATACGGGAACGGTGGCGACAGGCCGATCAACTCGCTCTCGCTGAAGCCTGTCATCAGGCAGAACGCCGGGTTGACGTAGGTGATGCGACCGGCCATGTCCATGGCGCGCATGCCGGTGAGCATGGAGTTTTCCATTGCCCGCCGGAAGTTGGTTTCCGAGACCAGCGCGCTTTGCATCTGCGTTTGCTGGCGCATGTGTCGCCATGTTCCAAACAGCATCCACACGGTGAGCGCGCTCAGCGCCACAACCAGCCAGAACAGCGTGTTGCCGATCAGTCCGGCCGATGTGCGCTGTGCTTCGCCGCGCAGGAACAGCCAGTTGCCCGAGGGAAGCGCCGGAACCTCGTAGGCGGCGGACGAGGCGAGTTTCTTCTGTCCCGGCGTTTGCACCACTGTGCTGGCCAGTGTTTTGCCTGCGGCGTCCATCAAACTGATGGCGTGGCGGTTGCTGATGTCGGGTGTCACCAGGTAGCGGATCAGGCTGTCGGTTGAGTAGTCGGCCACCAGCATGCCCAGAAATGACTTGCGCGCGATCAGCGGCACGTGCACCTCAAACACATAGGACTCGTCACTGTTGGCAAAGGGCCTCGAGTAGGACGGCGACAGCGTGTTGCGGGCGGTGGTGAAAGCGTTGCTGCGCAACCCCGCACTGGCCAGAGGTGGGGCGGCATCGGCGGGGTCGTCTTCGCTCTCGACAAAGCCGTGGGTCGAAAGCGTGGTCAGCACGTTTCCATCGGGTGCCAGCCAGGACAGCCGGGTGATTTCGGGCCGGCCGCGGATCAGCTCGGTGGCCAGGCGCGTGAAGGTCGCGCGCTGCGTCGGATGCAACACGAGCTCCTGCGCTATTCGGGCCAGGCGCTCCTCGTTCTCGATGAAGCGCAAACGGATTTGCTGTTGGGCGATTTCGGTGTCGCGCCGCAGAGCCTCCGACTCGCGCTGTGATTCCTCGGTTCTCAGATACCAGGATGTCGAACCGATGGCCGCCAGAAAGAGCAGCACAGAGATCAGCGGCGCCAGCGTCGCGAATCGGTCGGGTCGCGTGCTGACCAGAAATCGCCACCAGCGCACGAAAAGTGGCGTGAACTGCCGAGCAACGTTCGCCGCAAGCGTGGAGTCGGTCGGCGCTGGTTTCATCGGGGAATTATCGAGTGCGTGGCCAGCCCGTCCCGGGACGATGAAGGAACATTCCCTCCAATAAACCGCATTATGAAATTGTGAGTCGCCATTTGAAATTGATGGCAGTTGTGAGAAACTTTGGGCCACCAGTCGAACAGTCCACAGGGGTTTGCCATGTCCAGTCAGTCCGAGCCGTTATCCGGGGTGCCCGCCGCAGATCCCGACACGCAGGAAACCCGGGAGTGGCTCGATGCACTGTCCGCCGTGATCGAGGCGGAGGGACCTGAGCGAGCGCACAACTTGCTCGAGCAACTGCTCGAGCATGCGCGACAAAACAGCATTGACATGCCGTTCTCGGCCAACACCGGCTATGTCAACACCATCGAGCCCGATGAGGAGGAGCGCAACCCCGGCAACCTGGAGCTTGAGGGCAGGCTGCGCGCGTGCATGCGCTGGAACGCCATGGCGATGGTGGTCAAGGCCAACCGGTTGCACCCGGCCGACGGCGGCGATCTGGGCGGACACATCAGCAGCTTTGCCTCGCTGGCGCACATGTTTTCTGCGGGCTTCAACCACTTCTGGCAGGCCGAGCATGAGGGCCATGGCGGCGATCTGCTGTACATCCAGGGCCACAGCGCGCCGGGCGTTTACGCGCGGGCTTTTCTTGAGGGGCGCTTGACCGAGGCCCAGATGCTCAACTTCCGCCAGGAAAGCGCGGGCTTGGGTCTGAGCAGTTATCCGCATCCCAAATTGATGCCCGAGTTCTGGCAATTCCCCACGGTGTCGATGGGTCTGGGGCCGCTGATGGCGATTTATCAGGCGCGCTTCCTGAAGTACCTGCATGCCCGCGGCATCGCTGACACAGCCAATCGCAAGGTGTGGGTGTTTTGCGGCGACGGCGAGATGGACGAGCCCGAAAGCCTGGGTGCGATCGGCCTGGCTGCGCGCGAGAAACTCGACAACCTGGTGTTCGTCGTCAACTGCAATTTGCAGCGACTGGACGGGCCGGTGCGCGGCAACGGCAAGATCATCCAGGAGCTTGAAGGCGAGTTCCGCGGCTCGGGCTGGAACGTCATCAAGCTCATCTGGGGCAGCAACTGGGATCCGCTGCTGGCGCGCGACAAGGACGGCGCGCTGCGCAAGATCATGCTCGACACGCTGGACGGCGACTACCAGGCCTTCAAGGCCAACGACGGCGCCTTCGTTCGCAAGAACTTCTTCGGGCGCGATCCACGCACGATGGAACTGGTGTCCAAGATGAGCGACCGCGACATCTGGAGCCTGCGCCGCGGCGGACACGACGCGCAAAAGGTCTACGCCGCCTTCCACAAGGCCAGCCACACCCAGGGCCAGCCGACCGTGCTGCTGGTCAAGACGGTCAAGGGCTGGGGCATGGGTGCCGCCGGCGAGGGCAAGAACACCGCGCACCAGGCCAAGAAGCTGAGCGACGACGACCTGAAGTTCTTCCGCGATCGCTTCAACATTCCGATCCCGGACAGCGAACTGCCCAACATTCCGTTCTACCGCCCGGCCGAGGACACGCCGGAGATGAAGTACCTGCACGAGCGTCGCGCAGCGCTGGGCGGCTACCTGCCCAAACGCCGTGTGAAGGCCGAAGAGCAGTTCACCGTGCCGGCGATCGAGACCTTTGCGCCGGTGTTCGAAGCCACCGCCGAAGGCCGCGAGATCAGCACCACGCAAGCCTTCGTGCGGTTTCTGGGCATCTTGCTGCGCGACCAGGCGCTCGGCCCGCGCGTGGTGCCCATCCTGGTGGACGAGGCGCGCACCTTCGGCATGGAGGGGTTGTTTCGCCAGATCGGCATCTACAACCCCGAAGGGCAGAAGTACACGCCGGTCGACAAGGATCAGGTCATGTACTACCGCGAGGACAAGGCCGGCCAGATCCTGCAAGAAGGCATCAACGAGGCCGGCGGCATGGCGAGCTGGATTGCAGCGGCCACCTCGTACTCGACCAACAACCGCATCATGGTGCCGTTCTACGTGTACTACTCGATGTTCGGTTTCCAGCGCATCGGCGATCTGGCCTGGGCCGCCGGCGACATGCAAGCGCGTGGCTTTTTGCTGGGCGGCACGTCGGGGCGCACGACGCTCAATGGCGAGGGGCTGCAGCACGAGGACGGCCACAGCCACATCCTGGCGGGCACCATTCCCAACTGCATCAGCTACGACCCGACCTTCGCGCACGAGGTCGGCGTGATCCTGCACCACGGGCTGAAGCGCATGATCGAAAAGCAGGACAACGTCTATTTCTACCTGACGCTGCTCAACGAGAACTATTCGATGCCGGGCCTGAACCCGGGCACGGAAGACCAGATCATCAAGGGCATGTACCTGCTCGAGGACACGCCCGACGCGATGGGTGCAAACGCTCCGTGCGTCAACCTGCTGGGCAGCGGCACCATCTTGCGCGAGTCGCAGTTCGCCCGCGAACTGTTGCAGGTCGACTGGGGCGTTGCCGCTCGGGTGTGGAGCTGCCCAAGCTTCAACGAGCTGACCCGCGACGGCCAGGACGCCGAACGCTGGAACCTGCTGCATCCCACCGAGGCACCCCGTGTGCCGTTCGTGACGCAGCAGCTCGCGCCGCATGCCGGCCCCGTGGTGGCCTCGACCGACTACATGAAGAACTACGCCGAGCAGATCCGCGCGTTCATCCCGAAGGGACGTGGTTACCGCGTGCTGGGCACCGACGGTTTCGGTCGCAGCGATTTCCGCAGCCAGCTGCGCACGCACTTCGAGATCAACCGGCACTACATCGTCGTGGCCGCCCTCAAATCGCTGGCCGACGAAGGCCGGCTGCCTGCCGAGCGCGTGGCTGAGGCGATCCGCAAGTACGACATCGCTGTCGACAAGATCAACCCGCTGTACGCCTGATCAGGCAAGAGGAAACAGACATGGCCACGGTGGAAGTGAAGGTTCCGGACATCGGCGACTTCGAGTCGGTCGATGTCATCGAGCTGCTGGTGCAAGTGGGCGACACCGTGAAGGTGGAGCAAAGCCTGATCACGGTGGAAAGCGACAAGGCGTCGATGGAGATCCCGTCGTCACATGCCGGCGTCATCAAGGAGATGAAGGTCAAGCTCGGCGACAAGGTGGCCGAGGGGTCGCTGCTGCTGGTGCTGGAAACGACGGGTGCGCCTGCTGCCGTTGCCGCGCCTGTCGCGCCGGCACAGCCGCCAGCGGCTCCTGCGCAGCCAGCCGCTGTGGCGCCGGCAGCCGCAGCGGCCAGCGCACCGGCGGTTGCTGTGGCAAGCGTTGCCGAGCCGGCGCCCGCCGTGCCAGCGGCCGCCCAACCCGCGCATGAGCCGGCCGCACCCAAGCCCGCCCTGCCGCATGCCTCGCCAGCGATTCGCAAGATCGCCCGCGAACTCGGCGTCCCGCTCGCCGAAGTCGCTGGCAGCGGACCCAAGGGCCGAATTACCCAGCAAGACCTGCATGGATTTGTTGCCCGCGTGATGGCCGGCAGCGTGACTACAAAGGCCGCTGCCGCGGCAGCCCCGGCGTCTGGCGGCGCCATGCCAGGCCTGTTGCCGTGGCCGCAGGTGGACTTCGCCAAGTTCGGTCCGGTCGAACGCCGCGATCTGTCGCGCATCCAGAAGATCAGCGGAGCCAATTTGCACCGCAACTGGGTGGTGATTCCGCACGTCACCAACCACGAAGACGCCGACATCACCGAGCTCGAGGCGTTCCGGGTGCAGCTCAACCGCGAGAACGAAAAAGCCGGCATCAAGGTCACGATGCTGGCCTTCCTGATCAAGGCCTGCGTGGCCGCGCTCAAGCAGTTTCCGAACTTCAATGCCTCGCTTGAGGGCGAGCAGCTGGTGCTCAAGCAGTACTTCCACATCGGCTTTGCCGCCGACACGCCGCACGGCCTGATGGTGCCGGTGATCAAGGACGCCGACCGCAAGGGCATCTTGCAGATCTCGCAGGAGAT
>CANBSV010000099.1 GCA_947372225.1 Burkholderiales bacterium
GCGAAGGTGGTGGGACATTTGCCTGTGGACGGCTTCTTTTAGCCTGGGTCCGCTTTGATCACGAATTTGCTGGAGCTTTTCGGCCTGATCCTGATCGGCCTGTGTTGGCTGGTGACCGACCACTATCTGCCGTGGCTGTGCGCTTACAACGACAGCGTGGCGGCAGTGGCGCTGTTCTGCCTGCTGGCATCCACCGTTTCGCGCCTGAACTCGACGCAGCCGCGGCAGGTGCCCAAGGTTTTTTGGGCCCTGGTGGCTGTGGCCTGCATTCCTTGGCTGCAGTGGGCGTGTGGCCAGCTCGCGTTTTTTGATGACGCACTGCTCGGCAGCGTCTACGTGCTGGGGCTGGCGCTGGCCGTGCTGTGCGGTTTCGAGTGGTCGCGTCGGGATGGCCCCGGCTCGGCGATTCGCATGGCCACTGTCGTGTTGACGGGCGCGGCGCTCTCTGCGGTCATCGCATTGATGCAAGCGTTCGACCTGGGTTCGCTGGGTGTTTGGACTTTGCCTTTCGCCCTGGGTGGCCGAGCGGGCGCCAACCTGGCGCAACCCAACAATTTGGCCACCTTGCTGGGCCTGGGCGCGCTGGCCTTGTTGCTGTTGCGCGAGCGGGACCATCTGGGAGGGGGCACCAGTGGCGCGCTGCTGTTTCTGCTGCTCTTGGGTGCTGCCACCACGCAATCGCGCACGGCCTTGCTGTTCGGTCCGGCCACCGTGGCGGGCGTGTGGCTGGCGCGTCGCCGCGGTGTGCCGATGCGCACGCCCCCATGGGTGATCGCGCTGGCCGGCGCGGCACACTGGCTTCTAGTGTGGGCGTGGCCGCCCATCCAACAGGCCATGCTGTTTCAAGGCACCGCGTCGCTGGCGGACCGCAGTATGGACGCCGGTCGGCTGCAGGCCTGGGGCATGTTCTGGGATGCGCTGTCCACGTCGCCCTGGCTGGGCTTTGGGTGGTTGCAAACGGCCAGCGCCCAATTGGCGGCCGCCGACCGCCACGCCCCGCTGCACAGCGTTTGGCAACACGCACACAACGTCTTTCTGGAGTTGCTGCTGTGGTGCGGCTATCCGCTCGGTTTGCTGTTGTGCTCGCTGATCGTTTACTGGTTTGCAAGCCGTCTGCGGCGTGTCACGTCGATCGAGGCCGTGATCGGCATGATGATGGTGACGATCTTCGGCATCCACAGCCTGCTGGAGCTGCCACACCACTACGCGTTTTTTCTGATTCCGGTGGGTTGGTGGTTGGGCCGGGTCGAGCACGATGTGGGCGCCGGCGCCGTGCGGGGCGCGAGCTGGCGCTGGTTGCCCCTGACGTTGAGTGTGGTCATGGTCGGGTGCCTCTTGAAGGACTACCCCAGCGTTGAAGAAAGCTTCCGACATGCGCTGTTCGAGGTTCGACGCATCGGCCCGCCTTATCCCGGCGAACTGGTGCCGGATGCTCCATTTCTGCCCAGCCTGGCTTCGACGTTGCGTTGGGTCCGAGCTCCGGCCGCGGCGGGAATGTCCGCGCAGGATCTGACCTCCCTCGAATCCAGCACGAAGCGCTTTCCGTATCCGGCCTCGATGGTGAAGCTGGCTTACGGCTGGGCGCTCAATGGGCGCTTGCCGCAGGGCGTGCAGATGTTCCAGAAGATCTACTTCATCCACGGTTTGTCCGCCTACCGGGTCGCATTGGGAGAACTGCACGAACGCGTGCAGGCGGGCGATGCTGGGCTGGCCGCGCTCGAGGCGGCGTGCCTTGCCGAAGGGGTTCCCGCGCAGGCTCACTAAACTGCGCCGCATGCGAACAACTCCGGCCCACGGGCTGCTCTGGCTGGCGGCCTGTCTGGCCGTGGTCCCCGCCACCTTGCTGGCGGTGGGCCTGCCGCCCTCGGCGACGTTTCTCAATCAGGCCGCCGCACTCAGCGGCTGGGGCGTGATGGGCACGGTACTCGCCTTGGGTCTTCCTCGAGGCACTGCCGCCGGCGCACCGCTGGGGATGCCGCCTGTCAACGCGGGGCTGACGGCACTGCTCGCCGCGCTGGGTCTGCTGGCGGCGGCGTGCATCGGCTCCTGTGCCTGGAATGGCTTGCCGTTGTCGATCGCGGCGTCGAATCTGGCTTTTGTGGCTGCGGCCGCTTTGCTGCTGCTGCTGGGTGCCGCCACCACGGCGGCTGGCGCCGATGGCCCGGCGTTCCGTGCGTTGTGCATGGCGCTGCTGGTGGCGGGCTTGCTCAGCACGGTGGTCGGCGCGGTTCAGGTGCTGGCGCCCGAATGGGCCGATGGCCACTGGATTGCGCTCACCGCGCTCGAAGGGCGCGCCTCGGGCAACCTGCGCCAGCCCAATCACCTGAGCAGCCTGCTGCTGTGGTCGCTGGTGGCCGGGGTGTGGCTGGCCGAGTCGGGTGGCGCAGCCGATGGCGACGTGTTTGCGCGACCTGCACGCTGGCGCTGGCCGTTGGCCATGCTGGCGCTGGCCGCGCTGGTGTTCGGGGTGGTACTCAGTGCGTCGCGCACGGGCATGGTCGGGGTGCTGGTGCTGGCGGTGTGGGGCGCGCTCGACCGGGGTCTGTCGCGCCGCGCGCGCGCTGTGTTGCTATCCATGCCGCTGCTGTATGCCGCGTGCTGGTGGGGCCTGAGCGATTGGGCCGAGGTGAGCGGCCACGTGTTTGGTGGCGCCGAACGGCTGCGCCGCGAGTCCGACATTTCCAGCTCGCGCTTTGGCATCTGGGCCAACACATTCACCCTGATCGCGCAGCACCCGTGGGCCGGCGTGGGCTGGGGCGAGTTCAACCTGGCGTGGTCGCTCACGCCGTTCCCACACCGGCCGGGCGCGTTCTTCGATCACACCCACAACCTGCCGTTGCAACTGGTGGTCGAGCTCGGCATCCCTTTGGGCCTGGGTGTGACCGCGCTGCTGGCGGTTGCGCTGTGGCGAGCCTGGCGGGCCACGCAGTGGGCGGCGGCGCGTGAGGGCGCAGCGCGCGGCACGCTGCTGCGGTCGGCCTGGATGATGGTGCTGCTGGTGGCCTTGCACAGCGTGCTCGAGTACCCGCTGTGGTACGCGTACTTCTTGCTGCCGGCGGCGTTTGCGTGGGGGCTGTGTCTGGGCACGGATCGGCGTGCCGACACGGTCGCAGCCCCGCCGCGCTCAGGCTGGGCGCTGATGTGCGGCTCGCTGGCGCTGACCGCCGGCGGCTTGTTTTCGGTGATCGACTACCTGCCGGTCGTGGCGATCTTCGAGCCGCGCGAGGACGCGCCTGCGCTGCCCGAGCGCATTGCCGCTGGCCAGCGCACCGTCTTCTTTGCGCACCACGCCGATTACGCCGAGGCCACCACCAACACCGCGCCGGCCGAGGTGTTGCACGGTGTTCAAGGCGCCAAGCACTTTTTGCTCGACACCCGTCTGATGATGAGCTGGGCGCGGGCCCTGGCCGATATCGGTGACATCGAGCGCGCACGCCACATCGCGCAGCGCTTGCGCGAGTTTCGCAACCCGGCGTCCGCATCATTCTTCGAGCCCTGCGATGCCGAACCCGACGCCAGCGTGCCTGTCGACAAAGCCGGCCCGCTTCCGTTCCAGTGCACGCCGCCGGCGCGGGAGTTTGGCTACGAGGATTTCAGGTGACGGGTCGCCTTCATTGATCATGCCGTTGGTGGCGCCGCGCAGGGGATGGCCCCTCGCAGGAGATCTGTGCGCCAATGAAAAAGCCCCTGGGTTCGCCAGGGGCCTTGGTGTAGCGCACCGGCCGCAGCCGGCGCCGGTGATGGACAAACGCTCGCCGCGTCAGACCGGCGGATGCGCCTTGAATTCGACCTTGGTGGCGACAAACACGCCCGCGTCGTTCAGTGCTCCCTCGATCTCGACGTAAACGCCATCGACCAGGTCCAACGCCGTACCGTGCTCGAAGTGAGCCGTCGAGGCATCCACGGTCACACCGTTGACCTTGAAGCTCGATGCCGACGAGAAGTCGGTGATCACGCCAAAGTCCTCGAAGGTGAAGCCCGCCGCCTCGTGGCCGGTCTTGAGCTCAACCTTGGTGGCGACCAGCACGCCGTCCACCACATGGCCCTTGATCTCAACGTAACTGCCCACGGCCAGCTGACCCAGACTGCCGTGCGTGAACACGGCGTGGGTCACATCCACGGTGACGTCGTGGACCACGATCGTCGTGGTGGGGCCCGACGTCGTGAGGCTGCTGACCGCACCGTACAGCTCATTGCGGTCGTTGTCCTCGGCGCCGACTTGAACCTTGGTGGCCTTCAGCACGCTGCCGTCCCAGATGCCCTTGACCTTGATGACCTGGCCCGCGACGATGGTGGAGCCACCCTCGAACGTGGCCGCAGACACGTCCACCGGCGTGCCCGACACCGTCAACAGACCGTTGACCGGCGCTGCGTCGGCGATGCCCTTGAGCTTGAGGTAGGTGTTGGCTGCCACGGGCTCGCCGTTGGCAGCACCTTCATTGACCTTGACCGAAGTGGCCGTCAGCACGCCAGCCACGGGGCCGCTGCTTGCCTTGACCTTCACACGCTTGCCTTCACCGAGGGTGCCGGTGACCGTGGCTGTGGCGTAGTTGACCGTCAAGTTGCCGACCACGAAGGTCTTGGCTGTCGTATCGAGTGTGCTCATGCGGCCCACCAGACGCACGCCGGACAGCGCGCTCTTCTTTTCGATCAGCGTGGCCAGCAGCGTGTTGTCGCTTTGCAGGACGCCGTAGACCTCGATGGGATCTCCCACCAGCAGATCAGCGAGCGCCGCCACGCCTTCATAGATGGTGGAGGCATTGGTGGTGACCGTTTGACCCAGCAGCACCAGCGTGCCCGCCGAGGTGTCGATGGCCGTGATGGCACCGGTGGTGCCGTGGTTCAGCGACAGCCGCGTGGCCGTGCCGCGCGAGGTGGCATCGTCCGCGTCGCCGCCGACCGTGACCATCATGCCCATGCGCAAGTCGTCGAGGCGTACCGCATTGCCGTCGTCGTCCACCGTGGTTGCTCCGACGGTGTCGAAGCGCACGCCATTGACGATCACCGAACCAAAGCCGGTGATGGGGCCGGAGAACACCGAGGAACTCGGGGTCACCGTGCCAGACGAACTGCCGCCACCGCCGCCGCAGCCCACCACAGTGAGCGCCACCGCGAGCGCAGCGATCGGGCCAAGGGCCCAGGTTTTGACTTTCATGTGTTTCTCCTGATTGGATGCGTGCTTCAGACACGCCCTTCGACCGGCACCGCGCCGGTCGTCTTGTTGTGTTTGGGCTGGGTCAGCGCAAACGACATGCCATGTCTTCAGCGTGCTCAACGGTCAGCCCCCATCTCGCATTGATTTACCTCGACATGCCCTGTGAAATCACCTTGTGCCAGCCCTTCCATCGCTTGCCGATCGGGTGGGGTGGCTTGGGGTATTTCGCCCAATCGGTTGGGGCAATTCCCCCACTTGACCCGACACCCACGCCGGCGTTGCGGCGAAGCCTCGCGATGAGAAGCCGGCGGCCCGATGAGCGGCAAGGAAATGCCGCTGCGATGACGATCCGACCCAGCATAGACGGGGCCTCCGTCGGTCAGTCTAGGAGCCAGTGATTCGCCGCCTGATGACATGTCGGCGGGCTTTTGTAACGGCGTGTTGTGCGCCGAAGGAGGGACTTACGAGCGAATCGACCGGGCCGCGAGGCCGCCAGAAGTTACCGGTAGAAACGATTTCGTCACGGTGCCGGCAACAACGCCAACTCCCGCAACCGTTCGTGCGCCGCGTCATTCCACACGATGGGCAACTGGTTCTTGGCCTTCAGGTAGTGGTGGGTGAATACATCCAGATATGCCTCGAGTGTTTGCTCGGCCACGCGCTCGCCGGCCAGGCTCATGCACAAGGCCGCCACCTCGCTGGTGCAGAAGTGGTCGTTGCGCCGTGAGCGGCGCAGCTGGTATTGCGAGATCTGGTCCGGGTTCAGGCTGAGCACCGGCAGGTGGTCGAGCCAGGGGCTCTTTCGAAACATCTTGCGCGCTTCGGACCAGGTTCCGTCGAGCAGGATGAACAGCGGGCGCCGCCCCACCGCGCCATGGTCAGGTTCGGGCAGCGTCACGGCGTCTACCACCCGTTCCGGCGCCGCATAGTCCCGCGGAAACACCACATACGGCTGCCATTGCGGGTCGCCCAGCAGAGCGAGCAGCGCGGGGTCCGTCTCGGTGCGCGCCCAGGCAAAGGCAAAGGTGTCGGCCACCACATCGGCGATCAACCAGCCCGTGTTGCTGGGCTTGAGGGTTTCGATGTCGGCCATCAGCAGGCACACCCCTGCGCGCGTGGGCACCGACGGCCGCAGGGCGCACATGCAGTGGCTGGGCAGCAGCCGGCAACCGGCACACCGCTCTTGCTTGAACCCTCCGCGGGCCATGAACGGCTTGGCACTGCGAGCCAGTCGGGCAGCGCGCAAGCGGGATACGGCGTGGGGCATGAGCGTTCGGGCGATTTCAGAAGTTGGAGATCGGGTCGGAGCGACCCAACTGCCTCGCTGGCCAGCGCAGTGTGGTGCTGAGCGAGAAGCCGGTGGTGGGTTGGCCACCATGGGTGGCAACTGACCCAGCTTAAACAGTCGCCAAAAACAACCTGTCAGGCTCGGAAAATCGGCCAAATCCCAATCAGGGCCGGGACCACAAGGTTGTTATTTTGGATGGTGTCTTCAATCAACTGTCTGACCGACGTGATGGGGTGACATCAGCGCGGCCAACAGCGATCAGAGCATCGGGATGTCGCGGGTGGGTGAGGCCGTCAGCCAGATGGACCGCACGACGCAGCAAAACGCGGCTCTGGTGGAACAAAGTGCGGCTGCCGCGGAGAGCTTGAAAACTCAGGCGCAGCAAATGGTCCGTGCGGTCGCGGTGTTCAGCCTGAACGACGATGACGACCAAACGGCTCAAGCCATCCAGGCAGACCAGATGGCTTGAACACTGGGCCGGCCTGTGGTCACACAGGCCGTTGTCACTGCCGCTGTCTCAGCGCGCGCCGGGCTGGGACTTCACGAAGCGCCGTGGCTGGCTGTCGTTCGGCGTCAGCGTACCGATCAGGCCGTCAATTTCTTTGATGGCGTCCTCGTAGGTCACGCTGTCGTGGGTTCCCAGGAACTTCAGGAATTTCTCGTGCTGGGGCTTGAATTTTTCGGCGACGCCGATCTCGCTCCAGAACAGGTCGGCTGCATCGGCTTGAGTGATGAAAGTCATTTTGATTCCTTGCGAAAGTTGATCATGAGCACGGACTTGAACATCCGTTGGCACAGATGCTAGGTATCAGGGGTGTTCGAGTAAAGTAAATAGTTCTTATGCGGGACATCACCAAATACCTATGCATGCAACCTTTCGTCAACTGCAGCTGTTTCTGGCTTTGGCTGAAGCGGGCAGCATCACCGCAGCAGCGCGCGCCTGCCATGTCACTCAGCCGACCGTGTCGATGCAATTGAGGGACCTGGCCGACTCGGTCGGCTTGCCGCTCTACAACCAAATGGGCAAGCGCCTGCGGCTGACCGAGGCTGGCGAGGCCCTGGTGAGTGCGGCTCAGAGCATGAGCAGCGAGTGGGCCGCGTTTGAACAAAGGATCAACGCGCTGAAGGGCTTGACCCGGGGGCGGCTGCGCATTTCGGTGGTGAGCACGGCCAAGTACTTCGTGCCCGGCATCCTGGGAACGTTTTGCGCGCGCTACCCGGACGTCGACATCTCGCTCGAATTGCTCAACCGCGACGGCGTGCTGGCGCGGCTACAAGACCACCGCGACGACCTTTACATCATGTCGATGCCGCCGCGGGACATGGACCTCGAGCAGGAGGTGTTTCTGCCGAACCCGCTGGTGGTGATCGCGCCCAAGGGGCATCCGCTGGCCCGTCGCAAGTCCATCCCGCTGGCGACGTTGGCGAAAGAGCGTTTCATCTTGCGCGAGCAAGGTTCAAGCACGCGCATGGCGTGCGATGCGCACTTTGATTCACTGGGATTTCAGCCGAATGTGCGACTCGAGTTGGGCAGCAACGAGGCCATCAAGCACTCGGTGGCCGCAGGCCTGGGGCTGGCCGTCTTGTCACGTCACACCATCGCAGGTCGTGCCGACGGCGATGGCGTGACAGAACTGAAGGTGCAAGGCTTTCCGGCGCAGTCCAACTGGTTCATCCTGTATCCGAAGGACCACCGACCGGCGCCTGTCGTCGTCGAATTCCTGGCGCACCTGCGCGCCAGCGCGAAGGAGTTGGAGGCTTCCATTTCTGCTGCGGTTCAAACCTGAATGTGAGGCCCGCCGTTCTCAGCCAACGAAAGTCGTCCGCCTCAGGGAACCACAATGTTCGCTCCACTCGGTGGAGTAGCCCGAAACGTCCAGCCTGGCCCTCGGTCAAGCGCAAAGGAGAGCACATCGCATGAGCGGCTTTCTATCCAGCCGGTGGAGCAAGATCGGCGTGGCTTTGGTGGTGATCGGATGGGGGCCGCTGTTGCTCATCATCTTCCTGGCCGCGATTGGTCTTTGGCCCGACCCGAACCCCAATCCCATCGGCCCCGGTTTGCTGTTTGCGGCCACCCTCTGGCCTGCACTGATCTGCTTGGGCATCGGGGCCTACAGGACGCGGCGCAAGCGGCCATGAACGCCAGAGCGTCCATCCGGTCACCGGAACGTCACAACTGGCTCGAGGCTCCCTGCCCCGGATGGCTTGAAATCTCTGTGGGCGTTTCCGCCACCCAATCGCCCGACTTGCCGCCGTGCTTTTCGAGCACGCGCACGTTGCCCATGACCATGCCGCGGTCGGCGGCCTTGCACATGTCGTAGATGGTGAGCAGGCCGATCTGCACGGCGGTGAGCGCTTCCATCTCGACGCCGGTGCGGCCGTGGGTTTCGACCTGGGCGGTGCAGATGACGCGGCTGGCCTCGCGGTCGGTGGTGAAGTCGACCGCCACACGGGTGATGGGCAACGGGTGACACAGCGGGATCAGCTCTGCCGTGCGCTTGGCCGCCTGGATGGCGGCGATGCGCGCCACGCCGAGCACATCGCCCTTGGCCGCGTGGCCCGCTTCGATCAGCGCGAGCGTGGCACCGCGCATGCGGATGTCGCCGCTGGCGCGGGCGATGCGGTGGGTTTCCGCTTTGGCCGACACGTCGACCATGTGCGCTTGGCCCGCGCTGTCGAAATGGCTGAGCGGCGAGGCCGCGTTCGGTGCTGTGGGCAGGTCGGGGCTGTCTTCAGATGCGTTCATGGCAAGCAGCCCGAGGGCCTTCGGCAGCAGAGGTTGGCTGGCATCATAGGCAGCGCTGCAGCACTTGCAGCACGCGGGCGTCAAGTCGTTTGAACTTGGTCGCGCGCCGGGAGTCACACCGTGCGTTTGCGTTGAGAAAGTCCCTCTTGAAGCGTTGTTCCCTCTTGCGGCCCGCATGGCGCCAAGGCCTGATCTGGCTGACCGGCGCCGCCTTTTGTGTCGGTGCGTTGTCACCGCCTGCGTTGGCGCAGTCCAACCTTCCGTCGCTGGGCGACACCGCGTCCGAAGACTTCAACATCGGCTCCGAGCGGCGCCTGGGCGACGCGATCATGCGCGAGATCATGCGCGACCCCGACTACGTCGACGATCCGATCCTGCTCGAGTACCTGCAGTCGCTGTGGCAGCCGCTGGTGGCCGCGGCACAGTCGCTGGGCGATCTGGACGCCGAATTGCGAGAGCGCTTTGCCTACGAGCCGTTTCTGGTGCGCGATCGTTCCGTCAACGCGTTCGCCTTGCCGGGCGGTTTCGTGGGTGTGCACCTCGGGCTGATGGCGATCACCCAGACGCGCGATGAGCTGGCTTCGGTGCTGGCGCACGAGATGACGCACGTGAACCAGCGCCACATCGCCCGCGGTTTTGCCAACAGCAAGCGGCAAAGCCTCATCACCGCGGCCGCCATGATCCTCGGCGTGTTGGCGGCCACGCGGTCCGG
>CANBSV010000100.1 GCA_947372225.1 Burkholderiales bacterium
ACCGGGTCTTGCTCGCACACCGGCACAAACCGGTTCGTGTGCTCGGGATCGGTCAATCCATCGACGTGTGGCGCGCGTACTTCCCCAACGCCTCGCAGATCGTCGGAGCCGACATGCCGCCCGATGGCGCGCAGCCACAGCACAACGACGGTGACGCCCCGGTCGCTGCGGGCAAGGCCCACACCGATGGGGCCGGGACCGGCATGGCGCAGCGGTGTCCCACGTTCGATCTGGTGATCGACGACCCATCGCGACGTTGCGAGCCCATCGCGCAGTCGTTTCTCAGGTACTTCCCTCGCCTGTCCGATGCGGGCATCTTCATCGTTCAGGACGACCGCACTGGCAGTGACCGCGAGGCGCTCTCAGGCGGCGGGTTCGATGCCGCGTCATCCCTGACGTTTTTCAAACGACTGGCGGTGCTGAAGAACCACCCGTTCTGCAGCGTGGCGCCATCGCGCAGCAGCGTTGCGGACCGCTTCGCCGGCGACTACGGGATCGACGTCAGCGAAGAGCTCATCAGCCAGATTCATTCGATCGAAATCGTCAATTCGCTGTGCGTGATCCGCAAGGCCGCACCGACCGGCACACCGTCCCTGGTCCAGCGGCAGCTGGCGGCAAGCGAGCGGGCCGAGCTGGTGGGACTGGTGGCGCGGATCGTTCGACTGACCGCCGAGCTGGACACCGCACACAAGCGCTTGCAGCAGCTCCTGTCATCGACAAGCGGGCAGTTGAGCGAGCCCGTTCGCTGGTTTCAGCGCTGGAACCGG
This sequence comes from Burkholderiales bacterium, assembly GCA_947372225.1. Classification (GTDB taxonomy): domain Bacteria; phylum Pseudomonadota; class Gammaproteobacteria; order Burkholderiales; family Burkholderiaceae_C; genus PBB1. Next base: position 768 of record CANBSV010000100.1, read on the forward strand.
GCACGCGTGGCCGGGCGTCGCAAGCGCATGGGCAAGGACATCGCGGCGCGCGCGGCCCACTACGCTTCGTGGATCCGTTTTTTTGCGTCCATCGACGACGACGCAAGGGCACGCATGTCCGGGCGCGTCAAGCAGATGAGCGACCCACCGCTGATCTCGGTCGTGATGCCGACCTACAACCCCGATGCGACCTGGTTGCGCGCCGCGATCGATTCGGTTCGCTCCCAGATCTACCCGCACTGGGAACTGTGCATCGCCGACGATGCCACGACGGCGCCTGAATCGCTGATCGCGCTGCACTCGTGCACCGAAGGCGATGCGCGCATCAAGATCGCGTTTCGCAGCGAAAACGGACACATCTCGGCTGCGTCGAACACGGCGCTGGGTCTGGCCCGCGGCGATTGGATCGTCTTGATGGACCACGACGATCTGCTGTCGGAGGACGCGCTGTTCTGGATCGCGGACGCGATCGCCAAGCGCCCGGACGTCGCGCTGATCTATTCCGATGAGGACAAGGTCAACGCGGCCGGCGTTCGAACGGACCCGTATTTCAAGCCCGACTGGAACATCGACCTTTTCTATTCCCACAACCTGTTCTCGCACCTGGGCGCCTACCGGACCGACCTGGTGCGCAAGGTGGGTGGCTTCCGGTTGGGACTCGAGGGTTCGCAGGACTACGACCTCGTGCTGCGTTGCCTCCCGCACGTGAGCGACGCCCAGATCCACCACGTTCCCAAGGTGCTGTACCACTGGCGCTCGCACGCCCAAAGCACGGCCAGTTCCAACGAGGCCAAGCCCTATGCCGCGCTGGCTGGCGAGCGCGCACTGAACGAGCACTTTGAGCGCACCGGCGTGCGCGCGCGAATCGAGCACGTGGACATCGGCTACCGCGTGCGCTACGAACTGCCGCGGCAACTGCCGCTGGTCTCGCTGGTGATCCCGACGCGCAACGCGGTGGATCTGGTGCGCCAGTGTGTTGCCAGCATCTTCGAGCGCACGACCTACCCTCGCTACGAGATCATCCTCGTCGACAACGGATCGGACGATCCCGAAGCGCTGGCGTACTTCTCGGCCATGCAATCCGCGGGTGTGCTGCGTGTGGTTCGCGACGATGGCGAGTTCAACTATTCGGCGCTGAACAACCGTGCCGTGGCAACAGCCCGCGGTGAGGTGGTCGGGCTGATCAACAACGACATCGAGGTGATCTCGGCCGACTGGCTGTCGGAGATGGTGTCCATCGCGTTGCAGCCCGGCGTGGGCGCGGTGGGTGCCAGGCTTTGGTACCCGGACACCACGCTGCAGCATGGTGGCGTCGTTCTGGGCTTTGGCGGCGTGGCGGGCCATGCGCACAAGAAGTTGCCCAAAGGCAGCCCTGGCTACTGCGGCCGCGCGGCGCTGATCCAGTCCTTTTCGGCGGTCACGGCGGCCTGCATGGTCATTCGAAAAGACCTTTACGACGCCGTGCGAGGCTTCAACGAGACCGAGCTGAAGGTCGAGTTCAACGATGTCGACTTCTGCCTGCGCCTGCGCCAGGCCGGCTTTCGCAATGTCTGGACCCCCTACTCGGAACTGCTGCACCACGAATCGGGCACGCGCGGCACCGACAACACACCCGCCAAGCGCAAGCGCCACGCCGCGGAGATCGACTACCTGATCCGGCGCTGGGGCGACGTTCTGCTGTTCGACCCGGCCTACAGCCCCAACCTCACCCTGAGGTCCGAGGACTTCGGCTACGCCTGGCCGCCGCGCGAGCGCCCCGACATGAAGCTCGATTGAGCCGCGCTGGCTCATCCCACGAGCCAGCGCTCGGGGATACTGATCGGGTTGCCGTGAAGCCGACCCTGTGCGGCTTGCGGCCCGATCCAAGCACAGCCGGGTGGCAGCCCCGGCGCTGACCGCCCCGATGCTCCAGTTCCACTTCAGCAACCGCTTCGACGCACTCACGCAGACGCTGCTGCTCCGGCTGGCCGGCGCGCGGGCGGATGTGTTCGCAGCCGATCAACTGATCGTGCCCAGCGCTGCGGTGCGGCGTGCGCTGACGTTGGCCATCGCTGACCACGACAGCATCTGCGCCAACGTGCAGTTCGACTTTCTGGCGCGCTGGCTGTGGCAGCAGGTGGGCCGGGTGTTGCCCGACGTGAGCGCCGAATCGCCGTTCGTGCCGGACGTGCTGGCATGGCGCCTGTACAGCGCGCTGGGTGATGCGACCCTGGTCGACGCCCACCCGCGGCTGGCCGGCTACCTGAGCCGCGCCGATGACGTGATGCGCTTCGAGCTCGCGCAGCGGGTGGCCGGACTGATCGATCAGTACATCACCTACCGGCCCGACTGGCTCGACGCCTGGCTTCAGAACCGCAGCGCCCTGAGCGCCACGACCGACGCCTCGGCCCGCGCCGACGAGGCCTGGCAATCGGCCTTGTGGCGGCGTCTCAGCACCGAGCTGGGCGTGAGCGGGCAACACCCGGCCACGCGTTTCATCGACACGCTGAAGCGCCAGGGTCCAGGCGCGGCGGCAGGAGCCGGACTGCCGCCGTGCGTGCACGTCTTCGCGCTGCCGACCATGCCGCCGCAGCACATCGAGTTGCTCAAGGCGATCGCCAGCGTGATTGACGTGCACGTGTATGTGCTCAACCCCTGCGAGGCGCACTGGTTCGAGGTGATCGACCGGCGCCGTCTGAGTTACCTGGCCGCGCGCGGGCTGGCCGACGCCCACGAAGAAGGCAACCGCCTGCTCGCCGCCTGGGGCCGCAAGACGCAGTCGCACATCGACGGACTGGTCGAGGCCATGGGCAGCGAAACCACCGACGACAGCAATTTCGCGCATCACGGCGGCGAGACGCTGCTCGCGCGGATGCAAGACACGATCCTCGCGCTGGAGCCGCTCGAGCCCGGTTCGGTGCCCATCGCCGAGGACGACCGCAGCCTCGAGGTGCATGTGTGCCACTCGCTAACACGCGAGCTCGAGGTGCTGCAAGACCATCTGCTGGGGCTGTTTGCCCGCGCGGCCGAGCACGGTGTGGTGCTCAAGCCGTCGAGCATCCTGGTGGTCACGCCCGATCTCGAGGCCGCCGCGCCCCTGATCGACGCGGTGTTCGGCACCGCGCCCAAGGGACGCTTCCTGCCGCACACGATCACCGGGCGTGCGCGCAGCAGCGTCAATGCGCCGGCACGTGCGCTGCTGGCGCTGCTGTCGCTGGCCGGCTCGCGCTTTGCCGCGAGCGCCGTGTTCGGCGTGCTGCAGCAAGACATCGTGGCGCGGCGCTTCGGTCTGGATGACGACGCACTTCAGCAGGTCCACGACTGGATGCTGGCCTCGGGCATGCGCTGGGCGATCGACGCCGGGCACCGAGCGAGCTTCGACGTGCCGGCCGATGCGCGCCACACGCTGGCCGACGGCATGGACCGGCTGTTTCTGGGCTACGCGCTGCCGTCGGAGGTGGCCGCCCCATTCGACGGGGTGCTGCCATGCGGCGACGCCGAGGGCTCGGGCGCGGTCGCACTGGGCGCCCTCTGGCGTTACACCGATGCGCTGCAAAGCCTGCATCGCTCGGTCAGCGCGGCGCAAACACCCGACGCCTGGGCGGCGCTGCTGCTGGGCGCCATCGACACCTTCATGCACGCACACGGCCCTGAGCTCGACGACCAGCGCGAGCTGCAAGACGCGGTGCGCGAACTGGCCGACAGCATGGGGCGTGGCGGTATCGACCAACCCGTGCCACTCGCCGTGGTGCGCGCGGCGCTCGAGCAATTGCTCGACGACCCGGCGCGCGGCGGCGTGCCCAGCGGCGGCATCACGTTCTCGTCGATGAGCAGCTTGCACACGGTGCCCTTCGATGTGGTGTGCGCCATCGGCCTGAACGACGGCAGCTTTCCCACGGCCAGCCGCGCGAGCGAGTTCGATCTGATGGCCGTCGCACCGCGCCGTGGCGACCGCCAGCGCCGCGAAGACGAGCGCAACCTGTTCCTCGACTTGCTGCTGTCGGCGCGGCACAGCCTGTACCTCAGCCACACCGGGCGCAGCGTGCGCGACAACTCGCCGCTGCCGCCGTCGGTGCTGGTGTCCGAGCTGCTTGAAGTGGCCGTGCCCGCCATCGCCGACGACCCGAGCTCGCCGGACTCGCTGGCCAAGGCGCGGCGCAGGCTGGTGGTCGAGCACCCGCTGCAGCCGTTCTCGATCGACGCCTACACCGACGGCAGCGACATGCGGCTGCGCAGCCACAACCGCGAGCTTGCCGACGCGCTGCGTCACGCCGCACAAGTGCCGTTGGAGCTGCCGCAAAGCCTGCCCTCGGCCGCTGACGACGAGCATGCAGGGTACGAGGCCGACGAAGGCGATGGCGGAACCGACACAGACGGTGACGACGACAACGCCGCGCCCGATCCGCAGCGCCCGTTCTTCAACTCGCCGCTGGCTGCGCCCGGCCCCGAGTGGCGCGAGGTGTCGATCGCGCAGCTGGTCGAGTTCTTCCGCAACCCGTGCCGCTACCTGCTCAAGCACCGCCTGGGCATCGCGCTGCAGCGCGATGAAGACGAGCTGCAAGACGACGAGCCCTTCGTGCCCGAGTGGTCGGCCAGCACCGCGCTGGCCCAACGGCTGCTGCCGCGCGCGCTGCAAGGCACCAGCGCAGCCGAATTGCGCACGCTGGCCGCTGCCGGCACCGAGCTGCCCGGCGGTGCACTGGGTGCGCAGTTGCTGGAGCACACGCTCGAATCGATGACATCGTTTGCGGCGCGCGTGATCGAGGCCACTGCCGAGCCCTGCGGGCCAGCGCATCACGCGGTGATCGACATCGACCTGGGCGGCGAGGCCTGGCGCTTGAGCGCTGGCTTTGCCGATTTGCGGCCCTCGGGTCTGGTGCGCTGGCGCTGCGACGAACGGCGTGCCACCGACGTGCTCGAAGCCTGGCTGCACCACCTCGCGCTGTGCGCCGCCCCGCCCGCCGGCGTTCAACCGTGCACGCGCTGGCTCGCCCAATTCGACGAGTTGTGCTTCGCCGCGCCAGCCGATCCGCGGGGCCTGTTGCGATCGCTGATCGAGATCTACCGGGACGGCCTGAGCAAGCCGGTGCACTTCTTTCCCAAGGCGGCGTGGGCCTTGAAGGAACCCAGCGGCAGCCTGGCCAAGGCCCGCAACAAATGGGCCCCCTCGCATAACAGCGGCCATGGCGAAGAGTCCGATGCGGCCTATCGGCTCGCGCTGCGCGGGCTGGGTGATCCGCTCGACGACCAGTTCACCGAGCTGGCCGATGCGGTGTTCGGCCCGGTGATGGCGCAACTGCAGGGCGAGACGCCATGACACCCCAGCCGTTGGACGTCTTCACCTGCCCGCTCGGCGGCATCCGCCTGATCGAGGCGTCGGCCGGCACCGGCAAGACCTGGAACATCTGCGCGCTGTACCTGCGGCTGCTGCTCGAGCGGCAGCTCGATGTGCAGCAGATCCTGGTGGTCACCTTCACCAAGGCGGCCACGGCCGAGCTGCGCGATCGCATCCGCAGCCGCATCGTGCAAACGCTGGGCGAGCTGCGCTCACCGGGCTCAGCTGTCGCGACGGGCGATCCGTTCGTGGGCGACCTGCTTGCCAGCTTGCGCAGCGCTCATGCTCAAGACGACGAGGCGATGCGGCTGCGGCTCGACGCCGCCTTGCAGGCCTTCGACGAGGCATCGATCTTCACCATCCACAGCTTTTGCCAGCGCGCGCTGGGCGACGCGCCCTTCACCGCCGGCGTGCCGATGAAGCTCGAGGCGATGCAAGACGACAGCGAGCTGGTCATGGAAATCGTGCACGACTTCTGGCGCCGCCATGTGGCGGCCGATACCGCGTCGAGCGGTCTGGTCGCGCACCTGCTCAGCCGCAAGGACACGCCGGACAAACTCGCCAAGCTGCTCAAGCGGCAGCTGGCCAAGCCGCTGTCCAAGACGATCTGGCCGCCGGGGCTGGACGCCGCAGCAGCGGTCGACATCACCGAGCTGACCACGGCGCACACGCAGGCTCGGGCGTTGTGGCAGCAAGAGCGCGAGGTGATCCTGAACTGGATCGACGCAGCTCGGCCGTCCATGCACAAGAGCCACTTCGACCCAAAGGCGGTTGCCACGGCAGCGGCCAGTTGGGACCAGGCGCTGGCCAGCGCCGATCCGCTCGCCGCGTCGCCCAAACTCGAAAAGCTCAACCTGTTCACAAAGCGCCGGCTGAAGGCCACCGGTAAAAACGTGCTCCCGCCGCACCACCCGTTCTTTGCGTGCGTGCAGGAGGTGCTCGAGCTGCGCGACATTGCTGACGCCGCACTCGATCTCGAACGCCTGCGCCTGCTGCGCACGCTGCTCACCGACGGCCCGGCAGCGCTGCGCCAGCTCAAGCGCGAGCGCCGCGTGATCGCTTTCGACGACATGCTCTACAACCTGCACGAGCGGCTGACCTCCAAAGACAGCCCAGACCGGGCCGCCACGCTGAAAGCGCGCTTCCCGGCTGCGCTGATCGACGAGTTTCAAGACACCGATCCGCTGCAGTTCGCGGTGTTCAACACGCTCTATGGCGACGGCTGCTCGCCGCTGTTTCTGGTGGGCGACCCCAAGCAGGCGATCTACAGCTTTCGCAACGCCGACCTGCCGACCTACCTGCAAGCGCGCGCGGGTGCGGCGCAGGTTTACACGCTGAGCGAGAACCAGCGCTCCACCGAACCGCTGCTGCGCGGCCTGAACGCGCTGTTCGGGCGCAACGACCGCGCCTTCATGCGCGCGGGACTGGCCTACCTGCCCGTGGATTACGGCGCCAAGAAGCGGCAGGCGCTGATCGATGCCACCGAGCCGCGCGCGCCGCTGCAGCTGTGGTCGCTGCCGCAAGACGACGATGGCCAGCCGGTTGCGAAGTTGCAGGCCCGATGCGCCGCAATGGAAGCCTGCGCCGGCGAGATCGCCCGACTGATCGACGCGGCGCAGCACGGGCACATCACGCTGGGTGGCCGCGCGCTTTCGGCCGGCGACATCGCGGTGCTGGTGCGCAGCCGCGCCCACGGCAGCGAGATGCGGCGCGCGCTGGCTGTTCTGGGCGTGGGCAGCGTGGAGCTGTCTCAAGCCAGCGTGTTTGCCAGCCACGATGCCGAAGAACTCGCGCGCGTGCTGGCCGCCATCCTCGAGCCCACGCGTGAACGGCTGCTGCGCGCAGCCCTGGCCACCGAACTGATGGGGCGTGATGCAGCGGCCATCGAGGCCATCTCGGGCGACGAGCTCGAGCTGCTGGCACTCATCAACCGCTGCACCACGCACCGCGAGCTGTGGCTGCGGCGCGGCGTGGGCGTGATGCTCAGGCGCTGGATGGTCGAGGAAAAAGTGAGCGAGCGGCTGCTGGCGCGAGCCGACGGCGAGCGGCGCATGACCAACGTGCTGCACCTGTGCGAATGCCTGCACGAGGCCTCACAGGGCCCGAACGGCCACGCCTCGCCCGAAGCGCTGCTGCGCTGGCTGCACATCCAGCGCAAGCAGGACCGCCGCGACGAGGCCACCCAACTGCGGCTGGAATCCGACCGCAACCTGGTGCAGATCGTCACCGTGCACAAGTCCAAGGGGCTGGAGTACCCGATCGTGTTCTGCCCGGCGCTGTGGGATGGGCATGCAGCTGGCAGGCCCGGCGGCCTCGAAGGCAAGGAGTACCACGACGACCAGGACCAGCCGGTGGTTGACTTCCGCCCCGACTTCGACAAGTCGGTAGACGCCGACGGCCTCATCAAGCAGCAACTGAGCATCGACGCCGCCGCCGAAACCCTGCGCCTGATTTACGTGGCGCTCACGCGCGCCGTGCACCGCTGCTATCTCGTGGTGGGCTCGTACACGAAGAAGACCGGCAAGGGCACCTCGGACGCCGAAGCCAACCGCAGCCTGCTCAACTGGCTGGCCGCCGGTCAGGGCAGGCAGCCCGAGGAGTGGCTCAAGGCCAAGCTGCCATCGGCCGAAATCGCCGCAGCGTGGTCAGGCCTGGCCACCGATCACGTCCCCGACATCGACCTGTCGCCGCTGCCCGTCGCGCCGTTCGCAGCGCTGGAGCCACAGCGCCCTGCGCCCGACACGCTGGCCGCCTTGCCCGCGCCGGGTCGCATCCCCAACGCCTGGCGCATCGGCAGCTACAGCAGCCTGGCCCACGGCACGCAGCACGAAGGCGCGGCCGTCGACCACGACCTGCGCGCAGGCGAGACCGCGCCGTTGCCGCAGGCCACGCCGTTCAACGCGCCAGACGACGACATCCTGCGTTTTCCGCGCGGGCCGGTGGCCGGCGAATGCATGCACACCGTGTTCGAGCGCGCCGACTTCAGCGACGCGCAAACCTGGCCTGCAGCCATCGACGCCGGCTTGCGGCTGCACCCGCAAAGCCTGCGCCCCGGTCAGGTTGCCGGTGACGCTGGCACGCTGCTGCCAGCGATGCTCGGTCGCATGCTCGGCGACGTGCTGCACACGCCGCTGCCCGGCGGCTTCACGCTGGCCCGGGTGCCGCTGCGGCGCCGGCTGGTCGAGCTCGAATTCAACCTGACCGCCGGTCACCTGACCGCGGGCGATCTGGCCGCCGCGATGCGCGACCGCGGTTACCCGGTGCCCGCGCTCGAGTTCGGCTCGCTCGAAGGCTACCTGCGCGGCTTCATCGACCTGGTGTTCGAGCACGAGGGGCGCTTCTACGTGCTCGACTGGAAATCCAACCACCTGGGCGACGGCTCCGATTCATACAGCCACGCCCACCTGAATGCCGCCATGACCGGCAACGGCTATCACCTGCAGTACCTGCTCTACACAGTGGCGGTGCATCGCTACTTGCAGCAGCGCATGCCGGGTTACCGATACGACGAGCACTTCGGGGGCGTGCTGTACCTGTTCGTGCGAGGCGTGCGCCCCGGCTGGCGCGATGCGGCTGGCGCGGCCACCGGCGTGTACTTCCATCGGCCCCCGATCGGGATGGTCGAACGCCTGTCGGCCCTGCTCGAACCGCTGAGGCATC
>CANBSV010000101.1 GCA_947372225.1 Burkholderiales bacterium
CACCAGCACCAGCACCAGCACCAGCACCAGCACCAGCACCAGCACCAGCACCAGCACCAGCACCCGCTGCGAACTCGATCAGTCCCGTTGAAGCATCGCGCTTCTTAGTTCAAGCGAGTTACGGTCCGAACATGACCAGCATTTCATCGGTTGCCCAGTCTGGTCCGTCTGCCTGGATCGAAAGCCAGTTTGTGACCCCTTCAATGGACAGCCACTGGGCCTACGTGGTGGAGCGTAAAGGGCCTCCGGGATGCAACCCTTGCGATGCAAAGTACGTCAACGCGACGATGGAAAGTTTCTGGCGACAGGCCGTTTTGGGCCCTGACCAATTGCGACAGCGATTGACGTTTGCGTTGAGCGAGATTTTCGTGGTCAGCACCGTCAACAGTCCTGTCGAGATTCAGGCGGATGCTCACGCCAGTTACCTCGACATGCTGTCCCGTAACGCGTTTGGGAATTTCCGCACTTTGCTTGAGCAAGTGGCGACTCATCCAACGATGGGAAAGTACCTTTCGCACATGGGAAACATGAAGGAAGACCCGACCGCGGGCCGTCTCCCAGACGAAAACTTTGCTCGCGAATTGATGCAGTTGTTCACAGTCGGCCTATGGGAACTCAACCCGGACGGGTCGCGTAGAAAGGATGCAACTGGCAGGGACATACCGACGTACTCCCAAGCTGACGTCATGGGAATGGCAAAGGTTTTCACGGGTTGGAGTTGGGGTAATGGTGACTGGACCAGCGGCTTCATTAAGCCCGCCCCTGCATACGATGCCTACGCACGGGACTGGAACCACCCGATGGTCAACTATGCCCAGTACCACAGCGCGAGTCAGAAAAATATCCTCAGGGGCGTCGTCATCCCGGCAGGCACCACTGGGGATCAAAGCCTGAAGATCGCGCTGGACACGTTATTCAACCACCCCAACGTGGGACCCTTCATTGGCAGCCAGTTGATCAAGCGGTTCATTACCAGTAACCCCAGCCCAGCCTACATATCACGCGTTACTGCGGCCTTTAATAACAATGGGCAGGGCGTGCGCGGTGACATGAAGGCAGTGATCAAGGCCGTGCTGCTGGATCCGGAGGCTCGCGATGTCGCCAAGGTGTCGGATCCCTTGTGGGGAAAACTCCGTGAGCCGATGATCAGATACGCGAACTTCATGCGTGCGTTCGACGTCAAAGCGGCCAGTGGAAAGTACAAGATCTGGAATCTGGAAGATCCAGTCTCCAGCATTGGTCAAAACCCTCTTCGCGCACCGAGCGTATTCAACTGGTTCACCCCAACATATACGCCCACTGGTGACCTCATGAGCAGGGGCATGGTTGCACCTGAGTTTTCGATAACGCATGAAACCACGGCGACGGGCTACGCCAACTTCATTGTCGGAACGGCAGAGCGTCAAACCAATTGGTGGAGAGACAACAAAGCTGCGCCTTGGGGATCCGTTGTCGACTATCTGGGTGCTGACTACAGCGCAGAAATGGCCTTGGCCTCAAACCCTGTGGCGCTGGTCGATCGCCTCAACCTGCTTCTCGCGGCGGGGCGAATGAGTGTTACTACCAAACAAGCCATCATCGATGCGATCAGCACGATCCCTGCATCCCAAAATTCAGGCTTTAGCCGAGTGTCAAGCGCTGTTGCGCTGACTTTGGTCTCCCCTGATTTCATCGTCCAAAAATAAGGGGCCAGCATGAAACACCTCAACAGTTCATCGAGCCGCCGCCATTTCCTTCGGCAGGCGTCCGCGCTCGGCGCTATGGCTGGGACTCCCTTCGCGGCCAACCTGCTTGCCATGGGCGCAGCAAGCGCGCAGCAAGCCAGCGACTACAAGGCGCTGGTTTGCATTTACCTCGGTGGTGGAAATGACCAGTCAAACACCATCGTTCCAATCAGCGCGGCAGAGTACGACCTTTATGGGAAGGGGAGAAGCTCGCTGGCCTTGCCGGTGACCGGACTCCAACAAATGAATCCGGCGGGTTGGACCGGCCCGACCCTGGCGATGCACGGGTCGCTGAGTGGTTTGAAATCGATCTTTGATCAAGGGAAACTCGCGGTGCTTGCGAATGTTGGAACGCTGTGTGCACCCACTACGCAGGCGCAATACAAGAGCGGCTCAGTCCCTTTGCCGTTTCAGTTGTTTTCTCACTCGGACCAGGCAGGTGCTTGGCAAACGGGCTTGCCGGATCGGGCGTCAAGTACAGGCTGGATGGGGCGCATGGGAGACTTGACCAGTAGCGCATTCAACACGGGAAGCGGCGTTTCGATTGCGATGTCTGTGGCTGGAAACAACCTCGCTCAGGTTGGCAACACCACGATCCAGTATCAGGTAACAACCAATGGCGCCGTCAAGGTGAACGCCTTGAATGGCCTGTTCGGATCACCCGCCGGTGCCACGGCTCTTCGCAGACTGATGACCGAACAACGACCTGGCACTCTGATGGAAGGCGAGTTGAACAAGGTCTCGTCTCGTGCCGTAGCCACTGAGTCTTTGGTCACCAGCGCGTTATCTGGTGTGTCGCTGAGCACGCCGTTTCCCACCACAGACATTGGTAGCCAATTGCAGATGGTGGCTCGTTTGATCGGGGCCAGAGGTGGTCTCGCACAAAAGCGTCAGATTTTTTATGTTCAGATGGGTGGTTACGACTTCCATGCCGGTCTGGTGAGCGGTCAAGCGGCCAAACTGAAAGACCTTTCCGACGCCATGACCGCTTTCTATCAGGCGACAGTGGCGATGGGCGTTTCTGGCAACGTCACCAGCTTTACCGCATCGGACTTTGGGCGAGCCCTGCAAAGCAATGGCCAAGGTGCTGATCACGGCTGGGGCGGGCACCACTTCATCATGGGCGACGCAGTGATGGGGAATCGCATCTACGGTCGTTTCCCCACGGTGTCGCTGGGAAGTCCGGATGACGCGGGGCAAGGCCGATTGATTCCCACCACATCGGTGGACGAGTATGCAGCCACCCTCGCGTCTTGGTTCGGTGTTCCCAACTCTGACTTGTCGACCGTCGTACCCAATATTGGAAGATTTTCGAAACCAAATTTGGGCTTTTTCGTTTGATTTCTGTCACGGTGCACATCGATTTTTCCGAATATCCCGCGACGGACTACAGGACTTATGGCCATTTCGGGGGTTGCCAGTCACTTACTGGTGATTACGTGAACCTTGAGGGCTGCTCATTGCCTCTGCTCATTTGGCGGGCTGCTAGTTGGGTTGAGTAAGAAGTGTTACCGTGAGATAGAGAGCCGACCCGGCGCATCTTGCTAGCATCAAGGAGCGCTTTGACGTGAACACACATGGCGTGTCGCGGTTAGTACGCTTTGGCTTAGAAGCATCCACACCCGCCCGATAACTGGAGTTGTGAACTGGTTGGTCTACAGCGCCACTTTGGCGCTGCTCTCTCTAACAAAAATATCTCTCCCGAAAGAGTTCCAATCGTGCAATCCACTAAAGCCCCGGATCGGACGCGGCGTTATCTAGTGTTGATGGAGTCTGCGGAAAGGCCGGTAGGAGGGGTGAACATCCTGCTTTGGTTAATCGAGAGGCTCAATGAGGCGGGTTACCGTGTGGCGGCACTACACGGCAGTCGGAATTACAAGTACGACTACCGTAACTTCACCGGCGAGCGCCTTTACAGCCGCGACCTTGATCACCTGCTCCACCGGAGTTTGTCTCCACGTGGGTTCCTAACTCGGGCGAAGCAGGCGCTGAAAAGCTTGTCGGGAATGCGGTGGCGTCGCTGGCTTCAGTCGCTACCGCGACTGCCCGTCTGGCACCCAGAACCCCAAGATGTGCTGGTAGTACCGGAGTTTATGTATCCGGAAGCGGTTGCAGCCTTTGAAGGGATGCCCTGCATCCTAGCGGTGCAGGACGTCTTTGGGCTGATGTACGCCAATCTGCGCAGTCGCCGATGGCAGGGTGTGCAACCCGAGGAATTCAGGGCCATTTTTTCCACATCACAGGCCTGCGCCAATGCGGTAAGGGCCGTCTTTAACGTCCCTGGGGGAGCTTTCAGCCTGCCGGCTTGCCATGCGGGCTTGACCTACAACCCTGACAAGAAACTGCAAATCGCCTTCATGCCGCGCAAGCGGCGCGAAGAGAGCAAGATCCTAGCGACCCTAATCGATAGACATCCCGCTTTGGTCGGGATTCCTTTGGTTGCCATAGATCAATTACCTGACGAGACGGCTCATCGCCTTATTCGTGAAAGCCTTCTATTCCTGTCGCTGTCTCGACGGGAAGGTTTTGGACTACCTCCTGCCGAAGCCATGGCCACCGGATGCCTTGTGATCGGTTACACCGGTGTGGGCGGAGAAGAATATTTCACATCTGAGACCGGTTTTCCCATCCCCGACGGAGACATTGTGGCCTTCGTCAATCAAATAGCAGATGTAGTTTCGGCTTGGCGGCAGTCACCCGATGAGTTGGAGCGAAAGCGGCGTCATGCCTCTGATTTCATCTGGAACCGTTACAACGAAATGGCCGCTCGGCAGTCGCTACTGGATCTTTGGGCGTGTATCGATGCTCATCAAACCAGTCAGGGCTAAAAAAGCGGTGAGTGTTAGGGGACGTGTGAAGAATTTACAGCCAGCACGCGTACCGGCTTGACCACGACGAAACGGTCTAATTGCTGCTGCGTGCGAGGCGCCCAAATGGGCTTATTCGGTGTTCTCGTTCTCCGATGCATCGGGGCACTGGGCCACGCCCTGCTAGCCATCAGTAAACACGTCCGTTTCTTGCCCTTGCAGCATGCTTTGGGGTCCGATCAGGTCGTTGAAATTTGTCGCTTCACGGTGCCGAGTGTGCGCTGCAACCCCGACTCGGCATCCACACCGATGTGGGCCTTGATGCGGAAATTCCACTGGTTACCTGTTCTGAATTTGACCGGAACCAGCTTCCCGGCGGCCTTCTCAGCCGCAGCATCTTTGCTTCCCAGCGTTTGGGCGTTTGCTGCGTACCACTCCCGAACCTGCGTCTTCATTGATCGATTTTCCGCATGCCGTGCGTCCGCACCGAGCCGCGCAAATGCTTTCGCTGGTGCATCTTGTGTGCTCCGAATGCTCCACGCACCGACCACGATTCCCAACCAATACTCGCATTTCGCCGTGTATTGCCAAGCACGAGTCATGTCGCTGTCCTGCTGAGCTTTTATCCCTTGGCACGCATAGGCGAAGCAGACTACTACCGCTTGAAGGAGGATCAAACCGCTCAATGGTTCCGGTTTTTCGTGCCACTGGGCGAGCTCCGCTTCACATTCCTCGCCGGTGGCTCCATCGCGCCAAATCATGCTGAGGACTGATTTAATGAAATTGACCGGGCCATCTTCCGCGCGCGCTCTAACGTCGTCCCAGGAATCTGCCAATCGGGTTATTGCACGTATGCAGATCTCCGTCGGCATTGAGTCGATTTGCTGTCGTTCCTCTGCCTCCATGCACTCTCCCTTGAGCGGCCTTGATATGGAGCCACGCCAGCCGAGCAAGGGAACCCGGTCTTCGCCCTCGGGGATCAGCCTCGGGCTAGGCGTGGCGGAATCGATCTACATCGCGATCACGCCGCCTTGAACGGAATCACGTCTGCGCCCTTGCGCAGCTGGTCGACGCGGTCGGCCCACCACTGCATCAGATTCGTGCGTTCCTCGATCCATTGCGCCCGGTTATAGCTGCCGCGCACATCGTCGCGATCTTCGTGGGCGAGTTGCTTTTCGATGTGGTCGCTGTTCCAGTTGGCCTCATTCGCGCAGGTTGAAAACAGGGTCCGGAAGCCGTGCGCCGTGGCCAAGCCTTTGTAGCCCATGCGTGCGAGTGCGCTGTTCAGCGTGCCATCGCTCAGGGGCTTGCCGGGATAGAACGGGGAGGGCAGCACCAGTGCGCCGTGCCCGCTGATTGGCCGCATCGACTCGATCACTGCGAGTGCCTGTTTCGACAGTGGCACCGTGTGCTCGGTTTTCATCTTCATGCGGGCCGCTGGAACGCGCCACAGCTCGCGATCGATGTCGATCTCATCCCAGCGTGCGCCGCGCAGGTCGCCGGGCCGCAGGGCCGTCAGCATCAACAGCGTGAGCGCAGCCGATGTCGTCGGGTCACCTTCATAGGCTGCGAGCCGTTGCAGGAAGATCGGCACGTCGCGTTCGGACAGCGCACCCCGGTGCTTCACCTTGCGGGGCTTGAAGATTTCGGCCGGCTTCAGCGGGTAGGTCGGGTCTGTCTTAATCATGTCGTGCGCAATGGCGTAACGGAAGATCGAGCGCAGCCGCTGAAACACCCGGCCCGCCGTTTCGGCCGCGCCGCGCGCTTCGATGCCTTGCACAAGGTTTCGGATATCGGCCGGCGTCACGTCGGCAATCGGCACGCTGCCCAGCACCGGGAACACGTCGTTTTCGAGCGATGCCAAAATGATCGTGCGCGTGCGGTCCACCCACGCTTCGGCGCGGTGCTCGAACCAAGCCCGCGAGAGCGCTTCGACGGTGTTGGCTGTGGCCACCTTGCGAGCCTGCTGGGCCGCTTTGCGTAGGGCGCTGGGGTCCTTGCCTTTCGCCAGCAGTTCGCGCGCCTCTTCGCGCCGTTTGCGGGCTTCCTTGATGCTGATCTCGGGATAGGTGCCGAGACTGAGCCGTTTTTCTTTGCCGTCGAAGCGGAACTTGAGCCGCCACCACTTGCCGCCGGACGGGGCGACTTCAAGGTACAGCCCGCCGCCGTCGAACATCCGAAGGGGTTTGCTGGCCGGTTTGACGGTGCGAATCGAGGGGTCGGTGAGTGGCATGGGGGCAACTTTCTGGCGTGTGGGCAACAGATGCCCCAATGTTGCCCCCAAACGTGCCCGGCTTCAAGTGGTTGCCCCCGGAACGCTCAGGAAAAGAAAAAGTCCCAGAGCGTTGATTGCTATAGGACTTTCGGTATTTCTCGGTGCTGTTCGGCCTTGTCTATGGTCCCACCGACAGGAATCGAACCTGTATCTGCCGCTTAGGAGGCGGCCGTTCTATCCATTGAACTACGGCGGGACGCGGGGCGGATTTTCACACGCGCCCTGCGAGTGCCGGCCCTTCAGACCCAGTTCGGCGCGATCACGGGTTGCAGCGCGTTTTGGTAGGTCGGCGGCAGGGTGGTTTGACCGGCGGCGGGCGGGGCGAAGGCGGCCATGGCGTCGACCAACTGCTGCACCTGGTTGGCCTGCAGCGCCTGGCCGTCGGCCAGATGGAAGCTCTCGATGCGTTTGACCGGGTTGGTGTACCAGCCGTTGATCGTGAGCCGGTCGGCGGTGCCGATGACCGACAGCTCGAGGTTGCCGCCCACGCGGCGCAGCCACAGCTGGTCTTCGGCCACGCCGCTCAGCACGTCGAGCCGGTCGATGCCGCCGGCGTCACTCAGCGTATCGGCGCCTTCGCCGCGGCCCCAGACGTAGACGTCGTTCGACGTGGCGGCGGTGTCGGTGAGCGTGTCGTTTCCCGCTCCACCTGTGTAGTGGTCATCGCCCGCGCCACCGATCAGCGTGTCGGCCCCGCCGCCGCCTTCCAGCGTGTCGTTGCCGGCCAGGCCGCTAAGGCTGTTGGCCGCGTCGTTGCCATGCAGCGTATTGGCCAGTGCGTTGCCCGAGCCGTTGATCGCGTCGACCCCAATGAGCGTGAGGTTTTCGGTGTTGGCGCCCAGCGTCCAGGTGATGCTGCTGCGCACGGTGTCCGTGCCCTGCGCGGCTTTTTCAGTGATCACGTCGAGCGCGCTGTCGACGATGTAGGTGTCATCACCGGTGCCGCCGATCAGGCTGTCGTTGCCCGCGCCGCCGTGGAGCGTGTCGTTGCCGGCCAGCCCTTCGATGACATCGGCGAGATCGCTGCCGATCAGATCGTCATCGCCGCTCGTGCCGGTGGCCACAGCGCGCTGGCTGATGTCGTCCGCCAGCCAGACCGTCCCGTCGATGAAGCTTACCCGCTCGATCTGCCGGGTGGTGTCGGTGAACCAGCCGTTGACGGTGATCCGGTCCTTGAGGTTGGCGTGGCGCAGGACCAGGTCATCGCCCGAGCGCAGGGGGCTGATCGCGCTCGCGGACATGCCAATGCCTAAGCTCAATTCGTCCGTGCCGCCGAAGCCCGGCGCCGCTTCGATGTCGGTGATGGTGTCGGCGCCATCGCCCAACTTGAACAGGTACAGATCGGCACCTTGCGAGCCGGTGATGGTGTCGTTGCCCGTGCCACCGACAAAGGTCGTGCCCTGGCTGTCGGCCATGGTCATGAGCAGGTCGTTTCCTGCCCCTCCCTCGAGTCTATCGCCCGAGCCGCGCGCCATCAGCAAGTCGTCGCCCGCCAGGCCACGCAGCGTGTCGGCGGCTTGCGTACCGATCAGCAGGTCGGGGCCCGCTGTGCCGCTGGCCGAAGGGCGGCGCAGCCGCTCGGTCACCTCGGCAGCGGTCCAGGCGGTGCCGTCGCTGAACTGGACAGAGCTGAGGTTGTAGAGGTCGGCTGGCTCCTGCAAGCGCAGGTTCATCTGGCCGGTGAACCAGTTTTTGACGGTGACGCGGTCGGTGCCGTGGGCGTGCTGGAACACCACGTCCAGGCCTGAGCGCACAGGCGTGATGTCGGCCGCTGCCACGCCCGTGCCGAAGCGCAGCACGTTGGCATCGAGGCCATTGCTGTCGTCGATCAAGACGTCGGCACCGTCGCCCGCTTCGAACTCATAGACGTCGGCGAACGCCGAGCCAACGAGCGTGTCGTTGCCGCGCCCGCCGACATAGGTGACACCGCTGTAATAGCTCAGGTACGAGGTCATGTTGACGGCGCTGAGAAGGTCATCGCCGTCGCCGCCTTCGAGCCGGTCGTGGCCGCCATCGGCGACGAGGGTGTCGTTGCCGGCCAGGCCGACGATGCGCTCGGGGAACTCGGTGCCCGTCAGGCGGTCATCGCCCGCCGTTCCCACGATGGGTGGCTGGCCGCGGAACGACGCCTCGTCGGCACTCCAGGTGGTGTCGGCAAACACGATGCGGCCGATCTGCTCGCGCCCGTAGACGTCGACATACCAGTTCTTGACGGTGACCTGATCGCTGCCGTTCGCGTGGCGCAGGGTCAGGTCGTCGCCTTCGCGCGCGGCGGTCATGTCGGCCGAGGCGATGCCTTCGAGGCGCAGTTCGTCGTCGCCCTTGCTGCTGGCGTAGCTGGCGTGGTCGACGATCGTGTCCGCGCCGTCGCCCAGGCGATGGATGTAGACGTCGGGGCCTGCGCTGCCGATGAGCGTGTCGTTGCCGCGTCCGCCGATGTAGGTAGTGATGTTGGTGTAGTAGACGTCGCCGACATCGAGCAGGTCATCGCCATCACCGCCGTCGAGCGTGTCGTACCAGCCGGTCGCACTCAGCGTGTCGTTGCCCGCCAGCCCGTACAGCCGGTCAGGGTAGTCGGCGCTGCCTCGCAGCACGTCGTCGCCAGCGGAGCCTTTGACCTGCATCGCACGCTCGCTCACCTCATCGGCACGCCACACGGTGCCGTCGGCAAAGCGCAGGGTCTCGATCTGGTTCGGACCGCTTGGGCCCGACAGCCAGCCACGCAGCGTGAGCTGGTCGGGCGAGTTCGCCAGCGTCAGGATCAGGTCGCCGTTGGCGCGAACGAAGCCCACGCTGTCTGCCTTAATGCCGACACCAAAGCGCAGCTCGTCGCCGCCGGGAACGCCGCCGCTGTC
>CANBSV010000102.1 GCA_947372225.1 Burkholderiales bacterium
CCGTGGCGGCGCTGGTGTTCGACAGCCGTGAAGAAGCGCAATCCCTGTGGCAAAGCCTCCTCGATGCCGGCGTCTACACCAACCTGATGATTCCTCCGGCAACGCCCGCGGGCGTGAGCCTGGTGCGCATCAGCCTGAGTGCGGCGCACAGCGACGACGATATCTCGCACATCGTCACTGCGCTCGCAGAGCACATGCGGCGAGCCAGGCCTCTGGCAGCAGCCTGAGCCCCATCTGATCGGCTCAGAAAACCGGTGGGTACCGGGCCTCGCCCGAGCGGCATCAAATGGCTGCGAGTGACCTCAAAACTGCAGCTGCAGCGCCACCGAGATCGTGTCCAGGTCCGACCGGCTGGCCAGTGCGCCGCTGACCTTGGTGTTGGTAAAAGTCGCGCTCACCTGCGTGTTGTAGCCGTCGATCACATAGTTGACGCCCAAGTCGCACTGGCGTGTATTCACATGGCTGTCGGCCTCGAATTTCTGCCAGTGCAGGAACGGCTGCAACCGGCCCCAGCCCAGCTTGTGCTCGAAGATGAAGGACAGACCCGTCGAGTACGCCTGGCCCTGCTCTGACTTCACCACGTTGTCGGTGTCGTAGTCGTACCAGGCGGCTTCCCATGCCCAGGTGCCCGAATCCTTGATGCGCTTTTCCATCAAAAAGTCGAGGTTGTAGCCGGTGTAGTCGCCAATGCCGTGCGTGGTCAGGACGCCTTTGTCCTGATACCGGAAGGCTGCCCCGAACGACAGGATGTCCTTGGCGCCCAGAAAATTGGCGATGTTGTAGTACCCCGGCGCACGATCCCAGAAGTCGTACTGCAGCCTACCCGCGTACATCAGTGAATCCGACGTCTTGAGCCCGGCCGTCTTGCCCTCCTCCTTGGTCAACGCGCCGATGCCGAAGGTTCGTCCCACAAAGGCCCCCACCGAGTACCCCAGACGACCATCGGCCACCGTGCCCCAGACCGACGCACCATCATCGCGCGCCACAAACCGGCCACCCGACCAACCGTAGCGCGAAGCGACCCCGGGCCAGTAGCCGCCACCCATCGAGTAGTAGGGCCCGGCCATGTTGGCGCGGTCACTCGGTGACACCAAGCGTCCGGCCCAGATGTTGAATTCGGGCATGAACTCGAACTGCGCAAATGCATCCAGGAAGTGGTTGCGTCCCCCGACGCGCTCCGTGCTCAGCGTCGCCTTGAGCGTCTTGCCGAACGATGCACCAAGCATGAACCTGCCGCTGTCGAGATGGAAGTCGGTCGGATGGCCCCCGTTGGCGGACGAATCTTCGCGGTTGGTGTAGCTGTAGCGCATCGCGTAGCCCGGGGTGAGCGACAAATCTTCGCCGAGCTGAAACGTCGTGGAGGCTTGCACGCCCATCGAACCTGCGGCCACAGCGCCTGCTGTCAGCCATGCTCTGGCTGCCTTCACGTTTCGCATCTCAAGTCCTTTTTTCTGTTCGGTGGTGGCTGACATCAGCGCGCACATCCGCACCAAATCAGGGCGGGTGCGCGACTTTACCGGCGATGTTTTGGAAGGGCCACGTCTTTGAAGGCAGCACACTCGTGGTGCGGTGCGGAAGCAACACCCTGCCAATGGCCCGGACGGCGGGCGACCCGGACCTCGCCCAGATCAGCCGTTCTTTGCGACCCAGGCGATGAATGCATCGAGCACGCTGCGGGCTCGTGCGGCCTCTGGATGGTTGACGATGGCCGTCACCGCATAGACGGTGCCGCTGCGGCTGCGCACGTAGCCGGCCAGGGCCCGGGTGTCTCTCAGGGTGCCGGTCTTGAGGAAGGCCTGCCCGGTGGCCGGGTTGCTCAGCATGCGATGGGCCAGCGTGCCATCCACACCGGCAATCGGGAGTGAATTGACGAAGGCCTGAGCGCCTTGCGCATGCCAGGCATTGCGCAGCAGTTGCACCATGGCGCGCGGCTTGCCACGTTCTTCGCGTGACTGGCCCGATCCCAGATCGACGTGGATGTCGCCATCGATAAGCCCTTGCGAAATCAGCCACTCCTGAACGCGGGCCTTGGCGCCTTGTCGCTCGAGTCCAGGCGTGGCCGAGGCCGGAGCAAGCGACAGCAGCAGGTTGCACGCCGCGAGGTTGTCACTGGTCTTGTTGATTTCGCGCACCACTTGCGACAACGGGATGGAGAACACGCTGGCCCAGCGCGGCGTCGTGCCCGACGCACGCAGCGCACCCGGGTGGCCCGACGCCACCGCGATCCGTCCCCGCAAAGTGCCCCCGGTCTCGATCCACAGGCGCTCGGCCACAAGCGACTTTGACGGCTCGACGGGGCCTGCAGCGGCGAGCGTTGATTCAGGCAGCACGACGTTGGGCATGAATTTCATGCCGGGCAGTGGCTGTATGTAGGCCACGTATTCCTTCGGGCAGTTCACATCCCAGCGACCGCGCACCACGAGCTGTGGCGGTCCGTCGCCACGTTCACTCGCGCTGCTCCAACGCGCCCAGGCGTCACAGGGTCCGCCCATCATCACGTCGTTGACGACCGTCACGCCCAGCGGCTGCGGGTTCAGGGTGATGCGTGCGCGCTCACCCGCCGCAGGCTCGATCGCCAACAGCATGGTGCCCTTGTTGTAGGCCTTGGCGTCGTCCGACCAACCTGCTGCTGTGGGCGGCGGCAAATCGAATTCGTCGCCGGCCAGGGCGGCGTTGCCGGTGGCACGGTCGCGCGGCGGCGGCAACAGCAACAAGTCATTGAGCACGATGCGTCCGGTCACACC
Organism: Burkholderiales bacterium; assembly: GCA_947372225.1. Taxonomy (GTDB): domain Bacteria; phylum Pseudomonadota; class Gammaproteobacteria; order Burkholderiales; family Burkholderiaceae_C; genus PBB1. The sequence goes on from CANBSV010000102.1 coordinate 2,745, forward strand.
CTGCAGGCCCTCAGCGTGCATCTGCACAAACCAGCGCCGAAGCTCATCGACCGATATGGGATGCCGCCCCCCGGCGATGACCAGATCGCCACGCAATTGACCGTCGCGGACCGGCGCCGTGGCATAGGCGCTCAGCGGCCAGGGATGCGCCGGCCCGAGCAGATCGAGCGCTGCCAGCGACGTCACCACCTTGGTGGTCGATGCCAACAGGAACGCCTGATCGGCGTTCAGGGAGGCGAACGCAAGTGCGTTGAGGTCTGTCCCTTCGACGGGCTGGGCGTAGAAGCCGAAGCTGCGCGACGGCACGCCAGACTCGCGCACCGCAGCCATCACCTCGGCTGGCATTGGCGGTGCGGCCATGGCGAGCACGCCAAAGCCGCTTAGCGCCCAGCCGCACAACCCTGCGAAAAGCCGTCTGTTCATCCTGCGAGGGTAAGGCCTCGCCGCGCAACGGCTACGCACCGCACGTTGCACGTCATACGACGGTGAGAAACGACACCCCGTGCGCCCCCACAAAACTGTCGGCACGGCCAACGCCCGTGGCCGGCGCGCCGTAGTGGTCAGAGTCGACACGTCGCACCCGATGACGGTGCCATGCGCGCAGCAACTCGGGCAACGGCATCAGGTTGGTCATCGTGTCGCCGTAGAGCTCACGATGCAGCACGGGCAACCGGTACCAGGGTACGGCTGCGCGTTCATGGTGGGCGTTGTGATAGCCGAAGTTCAGCGTGAGCAGGTTGAGCCACGGCCACTGCGCCGAGATGACATTCGAATAAGTGTTGGCCTGCTCATAGGTGCGGTCGCGCCCTTCCATCGGCACCGGTTGGCTGGCCTCGACAAAGTACTGCTCGAAGGTGTGGTGAAACGCATCGAAGAAGTTGAGCACGTGCAGCAGCACCGCGTAGGCCACTGCGTACAGCAGCAGTGCTTTGAACGACCATGCACCCAGCGCGCCCAGCAGCGCCACGCGCACGGCCAGCATGCCCGAGGCACGCGGCAGATGCCGACGTTGCGAGGCCACGAAGAACGGCCGCGTGATGACCTGAGCGTGCATCAGGATCTCGGTGGCCGGGATGTAGAACCACTCCAGCGAGCGCAGCACCTGCCTGAGCCAGGGGTGCATGATCATCAGTCCCTTGAAGTCGAAGCAGGTTACATCGGCGCGGTCACGATGGTGGCGGATGTGCATGTGACGGATGCGCTCGAACGAGGCATACCCCGCTCCTGCAATGAAGGCCACCCACTCGCCAACCCGCCGATTCGCCACGGGCGTTGCGAACAACGTGTAGTGGGCCGCCTCGTGAATCAGGTATGCCGCCAGCACCATGGTGTGTACGCACAGCACGATGCCGCCCACGTTGAGCCATGCCGACCCGGCACCCATCCATGCGAACGACAGCAACCATCCCGCACTGACCCACAACAGCACCAGCGTGTTGGGCCATGCGCCCTCTGGTTCTCGAAACAAGGTTGTTGCGGGCAGGGACTGCGTGCTCATCGAGGGTTCCTGTGTCTGGCTTGTGCGCCGCCGGTAGCGCAGCAAGATGCGAACCAGACAGCCCGGGCTCACTCGGAGCGGCGCGGGCCCAGTGGCTTGCCCCGGATCCAGGTCATCGAGGCGCCACATGCGCCGCAACGGGCCTCCCACAGCGCAAGCGATGCGCCGCAATACGGGCACGATGTGCGGCCTCTCGGGCCCAGCAGGATCATCACCCAGCCGATCGGCCCGAGCAGCACGCCCCACACCGCGCCGGCGAGCGGCCGTTCCTTGAAGCGTCCGAGCAGCCAGCCGCACACGCCAAAGACCACAAGCGAGAAGAAGACGGAAATCCAGTTCATGTGAGTGCGGCCGCAGCCAGAAAAAAAGGCCAGGAATGGCCGGGTTCGAGGCGTCGAAGTATCGAGGAAATCGCTAGGCTTGCCGGTTCCGGATTTGTCAACCCAATGTGCCCGCCATGAACCCGTCGCATCACTACACCCTGAGCTTTTCCTGCCCCGACCGCGTGGGCATCGTGGCGCGTGTCACAGGCTTTTTTGCCGATCATGGCGGGTGGATCCTGAGTTCGAGTCAGCACGCCGATGCCGACTCCGATCGCTACTTCATGCGCCTGGAGGTGCGCGCCGACTCCCTGCCCTTCGACCGCGCCGAGCTGCAGCGCCGATTCGCCGTGGTGGCCAACGAATTCGACATGGACTGGCGGCTGAGCGACAGCGCCGTGCGTCGCCGCGTGCTGCTGCTGGTGTCAACGCAAGAGCACTGCTTGTACGACCTGCTTGGTCGCTGGAAGAGCAAGGAGCTCGATGTCGACATCGTCGGCGTCGCCTCCAACCACGAGGTGTTTCGCGGACTGGTCGAGTGGCACGGACTGGCGTTTCACCACATCCCTGTGCCCAAGGAAGACAAGGTCGAGGCCTTTGCGAAGATCGAGCGGCTGTTCGAGTCGTGCGGTGCCGACACCATGGTGCTCGCGCGCTACATGCAGATCCTGCCGCCGGCGCTGTGTCGCAAGTATCCGGGGCAGATCATCAACATTCACCACAGCTTCCTGCCGAGCTTTGCCGGCGCCAAGCCGTACCACCAGGCCTGGGAGCGCGGCGTCAAGCTGATCGGTGCGACCTGCCACTATGTGACCGAAGAGCTCGATGAGGGACCGATCATCGAACAAGACGTGATGCGCATCGACCACAGCGATTCGGTGGCCGATCTGGTTCGCTGCGGCAAGGACGTCGAAAAAGGGGTGCTCGCGCGCGGACTGCGCAACCACCTCGAAGACCGCATCCTGATCAACGGCCACCGCACCGTCGTATTTGGCTGACGCTTCAGACGATCAACCGCCGGTCAGCCTCATCCACAGCGAACGGCGCACCAGGTTGTCCTTGGACCACAGCATGATCAACGCGGCCATCAGCGCCAATCCATGGATGACCAGCAACGCTGTGCCCATGCGCATGGTGCCGCCCGCCACCCACGCCTGAGACAGGTTGATCAGGTTGTAGTAAACGACGAAGGTCAGCAGCGCCAGCAGCGTGTTCCAGTTGCCCGCGCGGCGCAGGCTGCTGGCGGCCAGCCCGATGCCCAGCAGCACCAGGTTGGCAGCAGCCAGGGGCAGTCCGATGCGCCAGGTCAATTCGCCCAGTGACACCCGATCGGCATCGGCGATGAGGTCGATCGAGCTGCGCGCCTTGGCGGAAGGCCGGTCGGTGCTGGTGACAAGGCGTTCGCCCACCGCCGTCTCGTAGCGCGAGAAACGCGCCAGCGTGGACTCGTTCTTGCGCGTGTCGATCTCGTTGCGCTGCCCATCCTCAAGGTGCAGGTAACGGTTGTCGTCATGCACTTCGATGCGCCCGGCTTGCGCCGTGGTCACCGACTCGGTGTCCTTGAGTTGTCCATAGATGAACACCTGGCTCGCATTGGTCTTGTCCTTTGAGTCGCGCTCGATGAAGAACACGCGCCGACCGTCGCTCGACGTCTGGAACTGGCCGGGAGAAACGCGTGACAGGTCCGAGCGGCGCTCGAACTGATCGCGCAACTTCCCGCTGCGCTCGTTGACCCACGGGTAGACAAACAAGGCCATCACGGCCACCACCAACAGCACCGGCCACGCCAGGCGCAGCACAGGCCGGGCGAACTGCATCAGGCTCACGCCGCTGCTGAGCCACACGGTCATTTCGCTGTCGCGGTACATCCGCCCCAGCGTACCGACCACGGCGATGAACATCGCCACGGCCAGCACCGTGGGCATGTGCGCCAACGCGGTGTAGCCCAGCATCAGAGCCACGTCTTGCGGTGCAAGCTTGGCGTTGGCCGCCAGGCCCAGGGTGCGGATGAGCATCATCGTCAGCACGATGGTCAGCAGCACCACCAGCGTGGCCACAAAGCTGCGCCCCAGATCGCGACGCAGGGTCGTGTCGAACAGCATCGTCAGGTCACCCGATCAGAGGGGGCCTCGCCAGCACTGATGAGTTCGCCGCTGCGTCCGCTCACGCTCCCCCAGGCGAGGGGCACGATGGGCAACTCCGCGTGCGAAGTGTGGGCGTGCAGTTCTGCCAGCGAAACCAGCCGGTGACCCTGTGCGGCCCAGCCGTCCAGCAGCCGCTCGAAAGCCGGCGCGAGCAGGCCGCCTTCCAATTCGGCGTGCAACGTGAACACCTGATCGCGGTCTGACTCGGTCCGCTCCAGCAAGGTGTCGGGCACGTTGAGTTCATTGATCCCCGGATTGCCGATCAACTCGTCGAGCGTGGGCAAGGTGGTCGGGTACTGCACGTGGCGCAGCGTGTGGCCATCCACACTGAGGCGATGCGGCCCGTTGCCACGACCGTCAGACGCATACGCCATGCCCCAGTCGTCGATCTGCCTGAAGGCCTCGGCGTTCATTTGCCAGCCGGCGGCGCCATGCGTGGCGGGAGCCTCACCGAAGATGTCGCTGTAGCGCTCAAACGCCAGGCGCATCTGCTCGCGGGTCCAGGCCGCATCGCGCTGGCGCACGTTGTCGTGCCAGCGCACATGGTCCCAGGTGTGGATGCCGCATTCATGGCCGGCCTGGCGGGCCGCGATCATCGGCGCGGCGGCCTTTCGGCCGATGTCGGGCGCGGGCAAAAGCACGCCGTACATCAGCGTGCGCAGCCCGTAATGCTTGACCACCGACGTGCGCGAAACCTTGCTCAGAAAGCCCGGCCTGAACACCCGGCGCAAAGCCCAGCCCGTGTGGTCAGGGCCAAGGCTGAACAGGAACGTGGCGCGGGCCTGCTGACGACTGAGCGACTGCAACAGACGCGGCACACCCTCGCGGGTGCCGCGCAGCGTGTCCACGTCGACCTTCAGCGCGATCAGCGCCACGGTGCAGTCCTTCAGCGCTCCGATTCGACCAGCGAGCGCGCCTCGACCACTTTCGAGCGGTACGAATCGAAGATGCGACGCAGCGCAGTCTTCATGTCGACGGTGGGCTTCCAGCCCAGTTCCTCGACAGTGCTGGTGATCTTGGGCAGGCGGTTTTGCACATCCTGGTAGCCCTTGCCGTAGAACTGACCCGACGACACCTCGATGATGCGGGTGCGCTGTGCACCGCTGGCGTATTCCGGGTATTCAGCGGCCATGGCCAGCATCATTTCGGCCAGCTCTCGCACCGAGTGGTGGTTGGCAGGGTTGCCCACGTTGTAGATGCGCCCAGACGCCACGCCGTTGGCGTTCTCGATGATGCGCATGAGCGCATCGATGCCGTCGGTGATGTCGGCGAACGCACGGCGTTGCTGCCCACCATCGACCAGCTGAATGGGTTCGCCGCGCACGATCTGGCCGAGGAACTGGGTGACCACACGCGACGAGCCTTCCTTCGACTCAAAGATCGAATCGAGCCCCGAGCCAATCCAGTTGAACGGGCGGAACAGCGTGTAGTTGAGGCCTTGCTCCATGCCGTAGGCCGCGATCACGCGGTCCATGAGTTGCTTGGAGCACGCGTAGATCCAGCGCGGCTTGTTGATCGGTCCGCACACCAGCGTGGAGGTCTCGGGATCGAACTCTTCATCGGGGCACATGCCGTAGACCTCGGAGGTCGACGGGAACACCAGGTGCTTCTTGTACTTGACCGCGGCACGCACGATCGGCAGGTTGGCCTCGAAGTCGAGTTCGAACACGCGAAGCGGTTCGCGCACATAAGTGGCCGGCGTGGCAATCGCCACCAGCGGCAGGATCACGTCGCACTTCTTGATGTGGTACTCGACCCACTCCTTGTTGATGGTGATGTCACCTTCAAAGAAGTGCATGCGCGGATGCTTGACGGTGTCGCCCAGGCGGTTGGACGCCATGTCCATGCCGTAGACCTCCCAGTCGGTGGTCTCGAGAATGCGCTGCGTGAGGTGGTGGCCGATGAAGCCGTTGACGCCAAGGATCAGGACTTTTTTCATGTTGAGGCAGTGGACTCGCTGGTGGCGTGTTGGAGGGAATTCAGGAACGTGGCGTCGACGTCGCGGCCCGCGGCCAGCAACCGGTGCACCGCAATGACGCCGCCGTCGCCGCACAGCGCGATGATGCGCCCGTCGACGGCATGCAGGCCCGACGCCAGGCCGGCCAGAGAGGGCAATGCAGCGGTGCTCAGGCGCCGGGCCGCAGCGACGATCAGGCGCTGGCCACCGACCTCGGTGAAGGCCCCCGGGTACGGGGGCGCCACAGCGCGGATCAGGTTGTAGACATCGGCCGCCGGTTGCGACCAATCGATGCGCCCGTCTTCAGGCCGACGCGACGAGTAGTAGCTGCCGGCCGCCAGATCGTTGGGCAGCCGAGGCGGCCGCCCGGCTTCGATCGCCGCCAGGCTGCGCCACAGCACCTGCTCGGCGGCCACGCTGACCTTGTCGAACACCTGTTCGGCGGTGTCGTCGGGCAGGATGGGCACGGCGCTTTGATCGACGATGAACCCCGCGTCGGGCTTGGCCACCATCTCATGCAGCGTGGCGCCAGTCTCGGTCGCGCCCTTGAGCACGGCCCAGTTGGTCGGCGCGCGACCGCGAAAGTGCGGCAGCAGCGAGCCGTGCATGTTGAACGCGCCGAGCGGCGCCAGCGAGAGCAGCGCGGTCGGAATCATCGAGCGGAAGTAGAACGAAAAGATCACATCGGGGCGCGCTCGCTCGACCGCTTCGGTCAATTCAGTGGCGCTCAGGTCTTCGACCAGCACGGTGGGCAGCGACAGCTCGGCGGCGGTGTCGGCCACGCGCTGGAACCACAGCGTTTCGCCTGGCGTGTCGCGGTGGGTAACGACCAGCGTCACCTCGACACCGCGCGCGTGCAACAGTCGCAGGCAGCGGTCGCCCACGTTCGAATAGGCAAAGACCACCGCCCTCACACGCTCACTCCGGTGACTTGGGTCAACGAGGACTGCGGCTCGGACTCAAGCACCGCGCTG
>CANBSV010000103.1 GCA_947372225.1 Burkholderiales bacterium
CTCTGACGGGTCACGTCACTGCGAAACAGGGACAAGTCACTGTTTGACAGCGATTGAATCTGAACGCTCAGATCATCAGGGACGACCGACTCGGTGACCCAGACCTGAGACTGGGAACTGGGGTCAACCAACAGCGGCGCCACGCCAAATGCAGTGGCCCCAAAGCCCGCGAGCACCAGAACCAAAGCCGATGCAAGCATGCGCGGATGGCGCTGAACCACGCGCTTGATGCTCAGTTCCAACCGCGTAGCAGCTTGGTCAATGAAGTCGTCTGAACTCAAGGTGTGGGTCGCCGTGCGCTCTGGTTGGATGCCGCCATCTGGCAACACCAGACGATCATCGAAGATGGAGAGAGCCCATAAACTAGAGGGCTGGCTTTCGCTCCGAATGAACATTCCGGGAGGCGGGCCAATTGCTGTCCTCACACCGCTTTGGGTCGTCGGAGTATACCGACAGGGTCCCGCGTATTTGTGGTCTGAATTGTTTCGCTTTGTCTCGATAACCCGTACTTTTTCTATGACGCAGATCCTTCCCATCGATTCGTCGCGCGTCCAAGGGCAGCCCCACCCCGTGACGGACAGCGTGCTCGCAGCCATGAGTGCCACGAAGCGTGGCTGCGATGAGTTGCTGCCCGAGGCGGAGTGGCTGTCCAAGCTGGCCAGGTCTGAAGCCACTGGCGTGCCGTTGCGCATCAAGCTCGGACTCGATCCGACGGCGCCGGACATCCACCTGGGGCACACGGTGGTCCTGAACAAGCTCAGGCAGTTGCAGGACCTGGGTCACACGGTCATCTTCCTGATCGGAGACTTCACCTCGACGATCGGTGACCCGTCAGGCCGCAACGCCACCCGCCCCCCGTTGACCCGCGAGCAGATCGAGGTCAATGCACAGACCTACTACCAGCAGGCCAGCCTGGTGCTCGATCCGGCTCGCACCGAGGTTCGTTACAACTCCGAGTGGTGCGACCCTCTGGGTGCCCGCGGCATGATTGAACTCGCCGCGCGCTACACAGTGGCGCGGATGATGGAGCGCGACGACTTTTCCAAGCGATTCAAGGCTGGGACGCCGATCAGCGTGCACGAGTTTTTGTACCCCTTGATGCAGGGCTACGACTCGGTGGCCCTGAAAAGCGATCTGGAACTGGGCGGCACCGACCAGAAATTCAACCTGCTGGTCGGCCGTGCGCTGCAAAGCGAATACGGTCAGGAGCCCCAGTGCATCCTGACGATGCCGCTGCTTGAAGGGCTCGACGGCGTCGACAAGATGTCCAAGAGCAAAGGCAACTACATCGGCATCAGCGAGGCGCCCAACGACATGTTCGCCAAGCTGCTCTCGATCAGCGACACGCTGATGTGGCGCTACTACACACTGCTGAGTTTCAAGTCTGAAGCGGACATTGCACGCCTCAAGGCCGAGGTGGAAGCTGGCCGCAATCCCAAGGACGCGAAGGTGGCACTCGCCAAGGAAATCACCGCTCGGTTCCACAGCGTGGCTGCGGCCGAATCGGCTGAAGAGGACTTCAACCTGCGATCACGCGGCGGCATTCCCGACGTCATTCCCGAGATGTCGATCTCGGGTGCACCGTTGGGTATCGGGGCATTGCTGCGAGAAGCCAGCCTTGCGCCATCCAGCAGCGAAGCCTTGCGCTTGGTCGATGGTGGTGGCGTGCGTGTCGATGGCAACGTCATCGCCGATCGCGGCTTGAAGCTCGGGGCCGGAACCTACGTGGTGCAGGTCGGTAAACGCAAGTTCGCGCGCGTCACGCTGAGTTGAGCCCATACATGGCGGGTTAGCAGACCCTCCGATCGGACATTGGCCTCAGCGGTTCGCGATGCCCGAGGCCACGAGGCCAGCGGGCACATGGGCCGAGGCGTTTTCGATGTGACCGGTTTGGTCGTCGAAAAAGAAATCGGGCTCGAACTCGCGCAGGAATTCGCCTTTTTGCAGGCCGCCCAGGAACATCGCCTCGTCGATCTCTATGTTCCAGTCCATCAGCGTGCGTATTGCCCGTTCGTGGGCGGGTGCGCTGCGCGCGGTCACAAGCGCAGTTCGGATGGCCATGGCGGGTGATGCGGCCTGCTGCAAGCGTTGCAGCGCTTCGAGCAGCGGCTTGAATGGGCCTGCGGCCAGCGGCTTTTCGGCGCGATCCCGTTCGTGGGCCTGAAAGGCGTCGAGCCCGGCGCTGCGAAACACCTGCTCGGCCTCGTCTGAAAACAGCACGGCATCGCCGTCGAAGGCAATGCGCACCTCATGCGGGTGGGCCGCCGATGCGCGCGCCGAGTCGGGATAGACCCGCGCTGCCGGCACTCCGGCTTCGAGCGCCGAGCGCACATCGGCCTCGTTGGTCGACAAGAACAGGTTTGCGTTGAGCGGTCTCAGGTAGCGCCACGGCGGTGCTCCGCGCGAAAAGACACCGCGCTGGATCGGCAACCCGTGCTGCTTGGCTGAGCGGAACACCCGCATGCCGGACACCGGGTCATTGCGCGACAGGATGACCACTTCCACCCGTTGCGTGGGTGATGCGCTGTTGGCATCCGTCACCGCAGCGCGGTTGAAGGCCAGCAGTTTGTTGACGAGCGAGAACGCCACGCCGGGCTTGGCGGTGACATCCAGCCGCTCGAGTTGCAGCCGCATGTAGGCGTGGTCGTCGGCGGCTTCGAAGACCTCGTTTTCCTCTTCGAAATCGAAGAGGGCTCGCGACGAAATCGCGACGACCAGTTGACCTTCGAGCGAGACGGGCATGCGGCAGATGATAGGCGGCGTGTCCGCAGGACATGCCTGCCGGCCGCTACTGCATGAAGCCCATTGGCGTGCGCCGCAAGTGGCCATCCGGCAGGTCGGTCGTCGCCACCTGAGCGCGGTGAGCCAACTTGGCGTTGCCGAACGCCGTCATCCAGGCGCGGCGCATCTCGCGCGGTGCCATTTCGCTCATGCGCTCGAGCACGTCGTCGCCAGGTTGCTCCTCGAAGCGGTTGCCCCAGTCGTGCGTGGCCCGGATCGATGCGTAGAGCTTGGCGGCGATATGCCGCGCGGCATCGCGATCCGGCGCGTGGACTTCGTAGACGTTCATCCGGTTCAAGATGGGGTCGGGGATGCTGCGCGCGTCGTTGGCGGTGGCCACCCAGATGACCTGACTGGCGTCGATCGGCACCTCGGCAAATTCGTCTGTGAAGTTGCCTGCGGTGTCGTGTTCGAGCAGGCTGTAGAGCGCGCCGAGCGGGTCGTAGGCATGTTCGCCGCCGGCCTTGTCGATCTCGTCGACCACCATCACCGGATTGGCGTACTGGCCGTCGACCAGCGTCTCGAACACCTTGCCCGGGCGCGCGCCTTTCCACTGGCTGGACGCGCCCGACAGCACCCAGCCGGCGGTCATCGAGCTCATCGAGATGAATCCCATGCCGGTGCCCAGCAACTGTGCGAGTTCACGCGCGAAATGGGTCTTGCCCACGCCCGGCGGGCCGAGCAGCAACAGCGGCGTGATTTCGAGCGCATCGCGGCTGTCCTCGCACAGCGCGAGCTGCCGCTTGATGTCATCGAGCACTTCGCTGAAGTTGGGCAACTCGTCGTAGAGGTGGTCCATCACCGGCAGCCCGGAGGGCTTGACCTGGAAGCGCTCCGAACCCTTCTCGATCATGCGCTCGTAGGTGGAGCGCAGGTTCTCATGCTCACGCTGCGGCAGTTTGTCGAGCTTGCGACCGACCTCGTCGATGCGGTAAAGGCTGCGCATGCGGGCGATTGGAATGCCGCCGCGTGCACCGCTGACGTTGACCAGTTCATGGGAAGCGACCATGGAGCCCTCCGGATAACGAAGTCGAGTGATTTCATTCAATCACTCGCATCCGGCAGGCAAGGCTCGAGAAACACTCCTTTGACCCGCCAGATGGCGGTCATTCCAGCGTCGCTATTTCACCCAGGTGTTGAGTTGAATGATCGGCAGCAACACCGCCAGCACGATCAGCATCACCACCGCACCCATGGCCACGATCAGCAAGGGCTCCAGGATGGTGGCCATCTGCATGGCGCGCCGCTGGACCTCGGTCGACAACTGCTTGGCTGCGCGGTCGAGCATCTCGGGCAACTGGCCGGTCTGCTCGCCCAGTCGGGCAAACATCGCGAGCAGTCCGGGGAAGCGTTTCTTGCCCGCGAGCGCCGAGGCCAGTGGTGCGCCTTCGCGCACACGAACCAGCGTGTCGAGCGCATCGGCTCGCATGGCGCGGTTCGACAGGGTCTCGGCGGCCGCCTGCAGCGCCTTCAGGATGGGCACACCCGCGCCGGCCAGCATCGCCAACGTGCCGGCAAAGCGCGCAGCGTTGTAGCCGCGACTGAGCTTTCCGACCAGCGGCAAATTGAGCAATCCGGCGTCAAAGCGCTCACGAAATATGGGGCTGCGCAGCATCAGCATGAGCGTGCCCACACCGGCGCCGATGGCCAGCAGCAGCAGCCAGCCGTAATGGCGCAAGAACCCGCTGATGGCCAGCATGGCAACGGTCAGTCCTGGCAGGGCACGCTTCGAGCTGGTGAACACCGAGGCGACCTGCGGCACCACGTAGGTGACAAGAAAGATCACGATGACCACTGCGATCATCGACACGATGGCCGGATACAGCGTTGCGCCGATCAATTTGGCCTTGAGGGCCTGGCGCTCTTCAAGGTCATCGGCCAGCCGTTCCAGCACCTGGCCCAGCGCGCCGCTTTGTTCGCCAGCGGCCACCACGCCGCGGTAGACCTCGTCGAATTCGCGTTCGGCGCTGCCCAGAGCACGGGCGAACGACGAGCCGGCGTTGACCTCGGAACGCAGGTGCGCCACCAGTTCGCGCTGCCTGGGGTCCTCGGCTTCATCGCTGAGCGCCGTGAGGGCACGTTCGAGCGGCAATCCGCTGCCGACCAGTCCCGCCAACTGCCGTGTCCACACCGCGAGTGTGGTGGATGAAAAAACGCGGCGGGTAAATTGAATGCCCTTGCCCTGTGCGCCCGCCGAGCCGACCTGAGTGACTTCCAGAGGTACCAGCGCCTGTGCACGCAACTGCGTCCTGGCAGCACGGGCGTTGTCCGCTTCGATCAGACCCGTCTGGGTCTTGCCCGCGGCGTTCAGGGCTTCAAACTTGAAGGCAGGCATGTCAGCAGCGGGGCGACTGTGAGGCTGACGCGGCCTGGCGCTGTGCCGCCCGAAGCCATGACAGCGCCCCACGGGGGCAGTGGCTCAGCGGCTGGGGGGCCAACATCTGTCCGGCGCCCGGCCGCCCGAAGCCGGGCGGCGCCCCTTGGGGGCAGGAGCGAAGCGACTGGGGGGCCAACATCACTCTCGTGTGACCCGCATCACTTCTTCGGCAGAGGTAATGCCTTCTTGGACCAGCCGCTCGCCGTCCTCGCGCATCGAACGCAACCCGGCTTGCTCGGCTGCCACGAACAACCGCGACTCTGCCGCGCGGCTGTGGATCAGCGAGCGCACCGACTCGTCAGCCACCATCAACTCGTAGACCCCGGTACGGCCCTTGTAGCCGGTCTGGCCGCATTCGGAGCAACCCACCGGGTGGTAGCGGCCGTGGTCATCGACCTTCTTGCAGGCGCTGCACAGCTTGCGAACGAGCCGTTGGGCAAGCACGCCGAGCAGGCTGGAGCTGAGCAAGAAAGGTTCGACGCCCATGTCGGTCAGGCGCGTCACGGCGCTGGGCGCGTCGTTGGTGTGCAAGGTGGCCAGCACCAGGTGACCGGTCAGAGAGGCCTGGATGGCGATCTGCGCAGTCTCGAAGTCACGGATCTCACCGATCATGATCACGTCCGGATCCTGGCGCAGGATGGCGCGCAAGGCTTTGGCAAAGGTCAGATCGATCTTCGGGTTGACCTGCGTTTGTCCGATGCCGCCAAGCTCGTATTCGACCGGGTCTTCCACCGTCAGCACGTTGGTGGTGGTGGTGTCGACGCGGCCTAGCGATGCGTAAAGCGTCGTCGTTTTGCCCGAACCGGTCGGCCCGGTCACCAGCACGATGCCGTGAGGCTGCTGCACCAGACGGTCGAAGCTGGTCAGAACGTCGCCGCTCATGCCCAGGCCTTCGAGGGTGAATTTCGTTTCGCCCTTGTCGAGCAGCCGCAGCACGGCGCGCTCGCCATGCGAGGACGGCAGCGTACTCACGCGCACATCGACAGCCCGCCCGCCGATTCGCAGCGAGATGCGGCCGTCCTGCGGTAGGCGTTTTTCGGAGATGTCGAGCTCGGCCATGATCTTCAGGCGCGAGATCATGGCCGCGTGCAGCGCCTTGTTGGGCTGCACCACTTCGCGCAGCGTTCCATCCACCCGAAAGCGCACCGAGCTGCTGCGCTCGTAGGGCTCGATGTGGATGTCGCTGGCGCCATCCTTGGCGGCTTGCGTGAGCAGCGCGTTGAGCATGCGGATGATCGGCGCGTCGTTCGAGGCCTCTAGCAGGTCTTCGATCGCAGGCAGGTCCTGCATCATGCGGCTGAGGTCAGCCTCGCTCTCGACCTCGCCAATGACCGTGGCGGCGTTGGATTCGCTGCCCGCGTAGGCCACCGCGATGCGGTTGACGAGCGTTTCAGCCGGCTCGTGCTCCAGAGCGTCAACGTCGTACAGGCGCAGCACTTCGGCGAGCGCGGGCAGAGAGACGTTCTGCGGCGCCCACAGCACCAGTCGGTCCCCCTCGTCATCCAGAAGCACGGTGTGAGCCCGTGCATACGCGTAGGGCAGTGGGTGACGGGTGGACATGGCGGCGGCGTCCGGTCAGTTCGGGGCCGGTACGGCGACGGGCTCGACGGTCTCGGAAAGCTTGCGGCCGTTGGGCGCGGCCAGCGGTTTGGCCGGATCCTCTGCCGAGCGCAGCGGCGGAATGACCGGCACAGCGCCGATGGGCATCAGCGGGCTCGTGGGCATCTGTACTTCCTTTTGCTCGCCGCGGATCATTTCGTAGCGATCCACGGAAAGCTTGTTTGCCGAGGCAGCATCGCGCATCACCACCGGTCGCAGGAAGACCATCTGGTTGGTGCGCTTCTTGGTGCGCGTTTCGGTGCGAAACATCGCGCCGAAGAAGGGGATGTCGCCCAGCACCGGCACCTTGGATTTGTCCACCGTCACGGTGTCTTCGATCAGGCCACCCAGGACGATGATCTGGCCGTCGTCGACCACCACCGTGGATTCGATCGACTTCTTGTTGGTGGTCGGGCCGGCACTTGAGGTGCCAGGCGCCGTTCCCACGGCCAGACTCGATGACTCCTGAAACAGCGTCATGCGCACGGTGCCGTTTTCGCCGATCTGCGGGCGGATGCGCAGCGTGATACCGACGTCCTTGCGTTCGATCGTCTGGAACGGGCTGGTGGTCGACGAGCCGGTGTTGGTGTACTGCCCGGTGATGAACGGCACGTTGCTGCCAACGATGATCTTGGCTTCTTCGTTGTCGAGCGTGATCAGGTTAGGCGTCGACACGATGTTGGTGTCGGCTCGCGACTGCAGTGCCCGAGCCACCGCGGACAGGCCGAACGATCCGCCGTAATTGCGGATCACCCCGATGTTGAAGCCTTCGCCCACGCCCTTGGCCGCGTTGACGGCCGAAGTGGCACCCTGACTGGCCAGGATGTTGGTGGAGCCGGTGCCGAAGTTGGTGCCAATGCCGCCGACGTATTTGCCGTTGGTGTTGCCCAGCGCTTGCCACTGAAAGCCGAAGTCGGCGGTGTCGTCGCCGGATACCTCGACGATCATGGTCTCGATGTAGACCTGAGCCCGGCGCGTGTCGAGCTGCTCGATCATGGCGCGAAGCTGGCGGTACATCGGTTCGGGCGCGGTGATGATCAGCGAGTTGGTCGCCGGGTCGGCCTGCACGAAGCCGCCGGTCGACGGTCCGCTCGACGGGGTCACCGGCGAGGTGGCCTGGGGTGAACTGGTCGTGTTGGTGGCAGACCCCATCGGAGTCTGAGGGGTCGTGGCGGTTTGGTTGGATGAGCTGCCGCTGGAAGAGGCAGACGCACCGCCGTTGTACGCGGCGCGCAGCACCGAGGCGAGCTTCACCGCGTCGGCGTTCTTCAGATAGACCACCCAGATGTTGCCAGCGGCATTGCTGCCGGAGTTGGGCTGATCGAGCTTGGCGACCAGCGCGCGGATCGATGCGAGGCGCGCCGGGTTGGGGGCACGAACCAGCAGCGAGTTGCTGCGCGGCTCGACCAGCACCGAAGCCGATGCGGCGCCAGCAACGCCTTGCCCTGGCGCCCCGGCCGATTCGGTCAGGCGCTGCACCAGGACGGCGATATCACTGGCCACGGCGTGCTGCAAGGTGATGACCTCGACATCGCCCGCAGCCGGCGTGTCCATCGCGGCAATGATCTTTCCGATGCGCTGCAGGTTGTCGGCATAGTCTGTGATGACCAGCGTGTTGTTGCCCGGGTTCGCGTTGATGGTGTTGTTGGGACTGATGAGCGGTCGCAGCACCGGAACGAGGTTGTTGGCGTTCTCGTGTGTCAGCCGATAGATCTGCGTGATGACCTGATCGCCGCGCCGGCTGACTTCACCCACGGACACGGTGCCCGACTGCAGCTTTGCATCGGCCTCGGGCACGACCTTGAACAGACCACCGACCTCCACCACCGTGAAGCCCAGACCGCGCAGCGCCGCGAGGTAGTTGAGATAGGCCTCCCGAGGAGACAGTGGCTCTTCGCTGTACAGCGTCATCGTCCCCTTGACCCGCGGGTCCACCACGAACTGCTGGCGCAAGATGGCTGCCATCGCACGGGACACCGCTTCAATGTCGGCATTGACGAAGTTCAGCGTCACCGGTTCGCCGCGGAACCGTGGGGCCGGAACGACGCTGTCGGGTTGTGCCCACGCCGGCAATGCCACAAAGGGCGTCAGCACCAGCGACAGCATCAGCGGTGCGCATACCGTCGCTGTGCCCAGGCGTGGCGCCCATTGCCGCAGCCGGGTCGGCAACACGTTCACAGAAGGACGAGCGTTCATGGCTATCCGATCGAAATGACGGACCGCGCGCCTTCGCGCCGCCCGATGATGTTCAGCAGGTTGGTCAGGGCCGACTCGTCAGCATCGTTCGAGTGGGCCTCTCCCAGAAAGTGCAGTCGGCCCGCACCCCAGGCACCGGAGCCGCTCAACTGCAACGTCCCCTCCAGGGTGGACAGCGTGAACTGCACGGAATCTGCCGCCCCGGCCGCCACGACGGCGCCCGGGGCAGCCGCTGGTGCTCCTCTGACACTCAGACGAT
>CANBSV010000104.1 GCA_947372225.1 Burkholderiales bacterium
TTGCCTTTTCCGCCAGGGCCGTGGCAACCGGCACACACCGCGAACTTGGGCTGACCCGCCGCCGCAGCGGCCGCGTCGTGCGTGCTGCCCGACAGGCTCAAGACGTACTGCGCCACGTTGTGCACGTCTTTGGCGTCACCCACCGCAGCCACCATCGGAGGCATCACCCCGATGCGCCCTTCGGTGATCGTCTTGATGATCGTCGCGTGGTCGCCACCGTGCAGCCAGTCGTTGTCGGTCAGGTTGGGGAACCCCTTGCTGCCGTGCGCGTCCGAGCCGTGACAGGCCGCGCAGTTGTTGACGAACAGACGCTCGCCGATGCCCATGGCCACCGGGTCTTGCATCAGCGTTTCGGCCGAGGCCTGCGCATAGCGGGCGTAGACCGGTGCCATCGCGGCGCGTGCGGCCGCCTGCTCAGCCTGGTGCTGACCGGCACTCGACCAGCCCAAGGCACCGACGCGGCTGCCCGCGCCCGGGTACAGAACCAGATAACCCAGACTGAACACCACCGTCAGGATGAACAGCCACATCCACCAGCGTGGCAACGGGTTGTTGAGTTCACGCAGATCGCCGTCCCACACGTGGCCCGTGGTGTTGTCGCCCGACATCACCTTGCGGCGCGAGGCCGCGGCCAGCAGCACCAGGCAAGCCAGCATGCCCACGACAGCTGCCACGGCGACAAACACCGACCAGCCATTCGAGAAGAAGTCGCTCATTTCATGCTCCGGTCATCGTCGAGAAACGGCAGTCGGGCGGCCTCGTCGAAGCCCGCGCGGTTGCCGCGCGACCAGGCCCAGCACACGATGCCGATGAAGGCCACAAAAGACAGCACCGTCACCGCGGTGCGCAAGGTGTTCACGTCCATGACTCG
Source organism: Burkholderiales bacterium (assembly GCA_947372225.1). Classification (GTDB taxonomy): domain Bacteria; phylum Pseudomonadota; class Gammaproteobacteria; order Burkholderiales; family Burkholderiaceae_C; genus PBB1. The sequence goes on from CANBSV010000104.1 coordinate 872, forward strand.
GTCCTCACTTGACTGCGGTGCCGAGCACCTGCAGATAGGCGATCAATGCGTCGAGTTCGGTGCGGCCCTTGACCGCCTCGCTCGACTGCGCGATCTCTTCGTCGCTGTACGGCACCCCGACCGTGCGCAGGGCACGCAGGTGCTTGGGCAGCGACTCGGCGTCGACCAGGTTCGTCACCAGCCACGGGTAGGCGGGCATGTTCGACTCGGGCACCAGATCGCGCGGGTTGTTCAGGTGCACGCGGTGCCACTCATCGCTGTACTTGCCGCCCACACGGTGCAAGTCAGGCCCGGTGCGCTTGCTGCCCCACTGGAACGGGTGGTCGTAGACGAACTCGCCGGCCGTCGAGTAGTGCCCGTAGCGCAGGGTCTCGGCGTACAGCGGGCGGATCATCTGCGAGTGGCAGTTGTAGCAACCCTCGCGGGTGTAGATGTCGCGCCCGGCGAGTTGCAGTGCGGTGTAGGGCTTGAGGCCTTCGACCGGCTGCGTGGTGGAGCGCTGGAAGAACAGCGGCACGATCTCGACGATGCCGCCCACCGCCACCACCAGCAGGATCAGCACGATCATCAGCAGGTTGTTGGTCTCGATGCGCTCGTGGCCGGAGGCCGGAGCGTGGTTTTGAGTTTTGGCGTTCATGAAAGTCCTTTGCTCAGGCAGTGGCCAGGCCCGTGGGCACCGGTACCGTGGCGGCCTTGCCGCGCGACACGGTCATCACCACGTTCCAAGACATGATCAACATGCCGACCAGGTACAGCACCCCGCCGACCAGCCGCACCACGTAGAAGGGATAGGTCGCCTTGACGCTTTCGACGAAGCTGTAGACCAGCGTGCCGTCAGGGTTGACCGAGCGCCACATCAGGCCTTGCATGACCCCGGCGATCCACATGGCGGCGATGTACAGCACCACGCCGATGGTGGCGATCCAGAAGTGCAGCTCGATGGCACGAACGCTGTGCATCTGGGTGCGGCCGAACATGCGCGGGATCAGGTAGTACAGCGAGCCCATCGACACGAAGCCCACCCAGCCCAGCGCGCCGCTGTGCACGTGACCAATCGTCCAGTCGGTGTAGTGGCTCAGGGCGTTGACGGTCTTGATGGCCATCATCGGACCCTCGAAGGTGCTCATGCCGTAGAACGACAGGGCCACGATCAGGAACTTCAGGATCGGGTCGTCACGCAGCTTGTGCCAGGCACCGCTGAGCGTCATGACGCCGTTGATCATGCCGCCCCAGCTCGGCGCGAGCAGGATCAGCGAGAACAGCATGCCGATCGACTGCGCCCAGTCCGGCAGCGCGGTGTAGTGCAGGTGGTGCGGACCCGCCCACATGTAGGTGAAGATCAGCGCCCAGAAGTGCACGATCGACAGCCGGTAGCTGTAGACCGGCCGCTCGGCTTGCTTGGGGATGTAGTAATACATCATGCCGAGGAAGCCCGCGGTCAGGAAGAAGCCCACCGCGTTGTGGCCGTACCACCACTGGACCATCGCGTCCTGCACACCGGCGTACACCGAGTAGCTCTTCATGAAGCCGGCCGGGATCGCTGCGCTGTTGACCACGTGCAGCAACGCCACCGCCAGGATGAAGGCGCCAAAGAACCAGTTCGCCACGTAGATGTGGCGCACCTTGCGCCGCCCCACCGTGCCGAAGAACACGATCGCGTAGGACACCCACACCAGCGTGATCAGGATGTCGATCGGCCATTCGAGCTCGGCGTATTCCTTGCCCTGGGTGTAGCCCAGCGGCAGCGAGATGGCGGCAGCGAGGATCACCGCCTGCCAGCCCCAGAACACGAAGCGCGCCAGCGCCGGCGCGAACAGCGTCGTCTGACAGGTGCGCTGAACCACGTGGAACGAGGTGGCGAACAGTGCGCAGCCGCCAAACGCGAAGATGACCGCGTTGGTGTGCAGCGGCCGCAGGCGCCCGAAGCTCAGCCACGGGATGCCGAAGTTCAGCTCAGGCCAGGCCAGTTGGGCGGCGATGATGACCCCGACCAGCATCCCCACCACGCCCCACAGCACCGCTGCCAGTGCAAAACCTCGCACCGGATCATCGTCATAGACCGGCACGGCCGGCGATTGGCCAACACTCATGGGGCACTCCTGTTCTTGTTAAGGTCAGATGGGTGGGATTCTTCTGGGAGGGGGGTCTTCGCACCTTGATACACATCAAGTGGCCGGTCACCCGCATCGAGGATTCGCGCGGCCACGCCCTCCAGATCGTCGAACTGCCCGCCTTGCAGCGCCCAGGCGAACACGCCCAGGATGCCGAGCATGGCGAACACCGACAGCGGCACGAGCAGGTAGAGGATGTCCATCGAGGTCCTTTCAGCGGCGCAGTCGCAGCGCGTTGCACACCACGAACAGCGAACTGAGCGCCATGCCCAGGCCGGCGATCCACGGCGGCAGCAGGCCCGCCAGCGCCAGAGGCACGCACGTGGCGTTGTAGAGCGCGGCCCAGGCGATGTTCTGGCGGATGACCCGCACGCCGCGCCGTGACAGCCGGCGCAGCTCGACCACATCGCCCAGCCGGTCGGCGAGCAGCACCGCATCGGCGTGACTGCGCGCGAGCAGCGCGCCCGAGCCCATCGCTAGCGACAGGTCCGCCTGCGCCAGCACCGGCGCGTCGTTGATGCCGTCGCCCAGCATCGCAACCGTCTCGCCGGCGGCCTGCGCGGCGCGCACGGCGGCCAGCTTGGCCTCGGGGCTGGCACCGCCGATGGCTGCGGACAGCCCCAGCAACATGGCCATGCGCTCCACACGGGCCGGGGCATCGCCCGACAACAAGGTCACGTGCAACCCTTCGGCTTGCAGCGCCGCCAGCGCCTGCGGCACACCGGCACGCAGCGTCTCGTCGAAGTTCAACCGCAGCAGCGGCTCGCCCACCGGGCCGAACCAGCTGGCCGGGCCGGCCGCATCGTCATGACGGGCCAGCGCAGCAGCATCGGTCGCACCCACCCAGGCGGCGCGGCCCAGCCGCCAGCGGCGGCCCTGGGCGTCTTGCGCCTCGATGCCGGCGCCCGGTTCTTCCCGAACCGATTGCCAGGCCGCGGTGGCGGACTCCGCTTGGGGCTGCGCCTCGCAAAGTGCCTGCGCCAGCGGGTGGCGTGACCATGCCGCCAGCGACACGGCGGCGGCCAGCAACCCGGCATCCCTCATTCCGGCGGCTGCGGGCAGACGCTCCAGGCCGCTGAAGCGCGGCCGGTCTTCGGTCAGGGTGCCGGTCTTGTCGATGAACAAGCGCGTGCAGCCGGCCATGGTTTCGAGCGCATCGAGCCGGCGCAGCAGCACCCCGCGCCGCGCCAGCGAGCCGGCCGCAGCCAGCAGCGCCGACGGCGTGGCCAGCGACAGCGCACAAGGGCAGGTGACGATCAACACCGACACGGCCACCCACACCGCGCGGCCCGGGTCGATCACGCTCCACACCGCGGCCGCACCGGCGGCCAGCAGCAACACGACCCACAGGAAGGGCGCCGCCCAGCGGTCGGCCCAGCGCGCGCTGGCCGGGCGCTGCGATTGCGCCTCGCGCATCAGCGCCACGATGGCGTCGTGGCGGGTGTCGGCACCCACACGCAGCACCTGCATCACGACTGGCGCCTCGAGATTCACGCTGCCGGCCACCACGTCGGCGCCGCAGGCCTTGTGCTGCGGCCTAGACTCGCCCGTGAGCAGCGACTCGTTCACGGCGGTGACGCCTTCGAGCACGCGTCCATCGGCGGGAAAGGCCTCGCCCACCGCCACGCGCACGCGGTCGCCTGCCACCAGCCTGGCCAGGCTCACGCGCTCGGTGGTGCCGTCGGTAAGCAGCCGGGTGGCCGATTCGGGCAACACGCCGAGCGCGTTTTCCAGCCCCTCGGCAGCGCGGTGGCGAGCGCGCAGTTCAAGAAATCGCCCGCCGAGCAGCAGCGCCACGAACATCGACAGCGAGTCGAAGTAGACCGCGCGGCCAAACGCGCCGCTCGGGTCGAACGCCGCGCCCGTGCTGGCGATGAAGCTGACCGCGATGCCGATGGCCACCGGCACGTCCATGCCGATGTGTCGCAGTCGCACCGCGCGCCAGGCGCCCTGGAAGAACGGCGCCGCCGAGAACAGCAGCACCGGCAGCGTCATCACCCAGCTGCCCCAGTTGAGCAACTGCTGCAAATCGGGCTCGATGCCGCCCGGCGCGCTGACGTAGGCCGGCGTGGCCAGCATCATCACCTGCATCGCGCAGAAGGCCGCCACGAACAGCCGCCACAGCGCCAGTCGCGACTCGCGCAGCCGCTGCACGCGGGCGCTGGCGGCGGTATCGGGGTCGGCGCCATACCCGGCGCGACGCACCGCGTCGATCAGCGCCGATGGGCGCGTGCGGCTGGCATCCCAGCGCACAGCGGCGCGTTGTGCCGTGGCGCTCACCGTGGCCTCGATCACGCCCTCGACCGAGCGCAGCGCCATCTCGATAGGCAAGGCACAGGCCGCACAGGTGATGCCCGACAGACGCAGCGCGGACACGCCAATGCGGCGGCCAGTCTCATCGACCGACCAGCTGGTGAAGCGGGCCGTCTGCTCGGGGTCGTCGAGCACGGCGACGTCCGGCAGGAGGGGAAAAGGTTCGGACACGGTGCTCATGGGCGCGGAAGCGGCCCGCAGCGCCGCTCGACCCGAGTGTCCTCAGCCTCGGGCCGGGTTCGCTTGATGCAAATCAATTCAAGCACCCTGAGCCGCGCGGTGCGCCGCGCGTCAGTGCGTCAGTCGCTCACGACAAGCCAGCCTCTCGGCTTCGTCGCTCATCGCACCGCAGCGCGCGGCAGCGTCGTTCACGCCGCTGGTCTTGGTGCGGTTGGTGTTCTTGTTGGGCCTGAGCTTGATCGGGGCGGCTGGCGGCTTCGGGCCGAGCGGGATCTTGACCTGCGGGGTGACCGTGCCCTCGGGGCGCGACTCATCGCTGGGCGCAACGCTCTCGCGGCGGTCGGCGTGTGTGAGCGGGCGTGGCGCGGGTTTGGCGAGCTTGGTGGACTTGGACACCGGCGCCAGCGAGGCTGCTGGCTCAGGTGGCGCGGCGGCCATCTGGGCGCTGGCAACGACATGGGTCACGAGCAGCGCCGAAGCGACCACAAACGGCAGGCAGCGAAGTTTCATGCGGAGTCCTTGTTGGATGAGCCGTTCTGGCTGGTCGGGGCAATGTAGCTTGCGCCAGCCGATGCCGACCCCTCCACTTCCTGAGCGGTGAGCCACAGGCGCAGATCGAACTCGAGCTGGTGGTAGTCGGACTCCATGTGGCAGCACAGCGCGTAGAACGGCTTGTCGTGCTCGCGCTCCTTGAGGTGGGCGAGCTCGTGCACCACGATCATTTTCAAGAACGCGCCCGGCGCTTCCTTGAACAAACTGGCCACGCGGATTTCGCGCTTGGACTTGAGCCGCGTGCCCTGCACGCGCGACACCGTGGCGTGCGTGCCCAGCGCGTTGTGCAGCAGCTGCAGCCGGTTGTCGTAGGCGACCTTGGCGATCGGCGGAGCGCTGCGCATGAAGCGCGTCTTGAGCGCCATCACGTAGTCGTAGAGCGCCGGGTCGCTGCGAACCTCGTTGGGCTGCGGGTAGCGCTGGCGCACCGACTCGCCCAGCCGGCCTTGCGCGATCAGCTCGCCCACCCGCGCCAGCACCTTGGGCGAATAGCCCGACAGGTACTTCATCGCGCTCATCGTGTGAGCGACTGGCCCGAGCGGATGCCGCCATCGCAAGCGAGCACCAGCAGCAAGTTGTTGGCCGGCATCGCCACACGCTCGCGCAAGTGCAAGCCGACCTGGGCGGCCTGCGCCAGCACATCGGCCAATGGGCGGATGCCCCAGGTGGCATCGCGCGCGCGCAGATCGGCATCAAAAGCGAGGTTGCCCGGCGACGTGGGCACATCCGCTTCCAGGTACGGCCCGTACAACACCAGCAGGCCCTGTGGCGCCAGGTGCCGCGCGGCCAGTTGCATCAGCGCAGCGCACGTGGTCCATGGAGAGATGTGCAGCATGTTGGCGCAGTAAACAACATCCACCGGCTCACTCAACGAATCCGCCAGCGCCGTCTGGCTGGCCTCATCGAGCACATCGAGCCGCAGCGCCGGGCGCACGTTCGTCAACCCCGCACACCACGCCTCGATCGACGCCGGCGAGCGCACATCCCCATCCGTCGGCTGCCACGTCCACCCCGGCAACGCCGCCGCGAAATGCGCCACATGCTGCCCGCTGCCGCTGGCGATTTCGAGCGCCTGGCCCGATGCGGGCAACAGCCGCTGCAACTGCTCGAGGATCGGCGCCTTGTTGCGATCGGCGGCGGGGGAGTGGAGGGGCAAGATCAAGGCGTTTCCCTGAAAAGCCGCCGATACCGGGTCATCGTCACACGTCGATGTTCGCCACCCGCAACGCATTCGTCTCGATGAAGTTGCGGCGCGGCTCGACCTCGTCGCCCATCAGCATGGTGAACACGCGGTCGGCTTCGATGGCGTCGTCGATCTGCACGCGCAGCAAGCGGCGCACGGTGGGGTCCATGGTGGTTTCCCAGAGCTGGCTGGGGTTCATTTCGCCCAGGCCTTTGTAGCGCTGGCGGCCCACGGCGCCTTCGGCTTGCTGGATGAGCCACGCCATGGCCTGACGGAAGTCACCCACGGCTGACTGCTTCTGGCGCTCGCCCTCGCCGCGCTTGACCACCGCGTCGGCGCTGACCAGGCCCTTGAAGGTGCGCCCTGCGGTGCTGAGTGCCTCGTAATCGGCACCGTGCACGAAGTCGGCGGTGATCACGCTGCTCTTGACGTTGCCGTGGTGCATGCGGCTGATGCGCAGGATGTGCTTGTCGAGGCGGGCGTCGAATTCGGCGCTGACTTCGGCGTCGTGGAGTGCGGCCTTGAGTTCGGTGGCCGATTGCTCGGCGGCTTCGAGCGTGTCCAGATTGAGCGGCAGGCCGTTGGCCATGGCGCGCAGGGCATCGATGTCCATCCAGGCGCTCAGGCGATCGACCACGTTGTTGGCCAGCACGTACTGCTGGGCCAGCGCTTCGAGCGTTTCGCCTTGCAGCACAGGCGCGCCTTCGATGCCGGTTTCGAGGCGGGCGTCTTTCAGCGCCACGCGCAGCAGGTAGGCGTTGAGCTCGTGGCCGTCTTTGAGGTACTGCTCTTCCTTGCCGAGCTTGACCTTGTAGAGCGGGGGCTGCGCGATGTAGATGTGGCCGCGCTCGACCAGCTCGGGCATCTGGCGGAACAGGAACGTGAGCAGCAGCGTGCGGATGTGCGCGCCGTCCACGTCGGCGTCGGTCATGATGATGATGCGGTGGTAGCGCAGCTTGTCGGGGTTGAAGTCATCGCCCCCCATGCCCTTGCCGATACCGGTGCCCAGCGCGGTGATCAGCGTGAGGATTTCATTGCTGGTCAGCAGCTTTTCGTAGCGGGCCTTTTCGACGTTCAGGATCTTGCCGCGCAGGGGCAGGATCGCCTGGAACTTGCGATCACGACCTTGCTTGGCCGAGCCGCCGGCGGAGTCGCCCTCCACGATGTAGATCTCGCACAAGGCGGGGTCTTTTTCCTGACAGTCGGCAAGCTTGCCGGGCAGGCCCATGCCGTCGAGCACGCCCTTGCGACGCGTCATCTCGCGCGCCTTGCGGGCGGCCTCGCGGGCACGCGCGGCGTCGACAATCTTGCCGACGATGATCTTGGCGTCGGTCGGGTTCTCGAGCAGGTAGTCGGTCAGCGCGCGGCTCACCACGTCTTCGACCGGGCCACGCACTTCGCTCGACACGAGCTTGTCCTTGGTCTGGCTGCTGAACTTGGGTTCGGGCACCTTCACCGACAGCACGCAGCACAGGCCTTCGCGCATGTCATCACCGGTGACTTCGACCTTGGCTTTCTTGGCCACTTCGGTGTCGTCGATGTACTTGTTGATCACCCGCGTCATGGCCGCGCGCAGCCCGGTCAGGTGGGTACCGCCGTCACGCTGGGGGATGTTGTTGGTGAAGCACAGCACGCTTTCGCTGTAACCATCATTCCACTGCATGGCCACATCGGTGGTGATGGTGGTGCCCTGATCACTGAGCTTTTCACCGGTGGCGCCGAAGATGGTCGGGTGCAACACCTTCTTGCCGGTGTTGATGAACTGCACGAAGCCCTTGACGCCGCCGGCGTAGGCAAAGGTGTCTTCCTTGTTGTTGCGCTCGTCGACCAAGCGGATCTTCACGCCGTTGTTCAAAAAGCTCAGCTCGCGCAGCTTCTTGGCGATGATGTCGTAGTGGAAATCGATGTTCGAGAAGATTTCCAGATCGGGCAGAAAGTGCACCTCGGTGCCGCGCTTTTCGGTGT
>CANBSV010000105.1 GCA_947372225.1 Burkholderiales bacterium
GCATGTCGGTCGCACCCGACACATTGACCTGGGCCTTCAGCGCATCGACGGTGTTGTCGACGGGTGCCTTGTTCTCCAGTTGCACACCGGCATCCGCGAACAGCCGGTAGACCTGCGCGCGCACATCCTCGTCGCTCATCTCGGCATAACAGCGGCCGTCGTAGGCATAGAACTGCTGCTGCCATCGGCGAATGGCGATGACACCGTCGCGGGTATACCGCTGGCCGACCAGCGCGCGAGCTGCCTGCACAGGCGCCTTTGGGCTGACGGTGGCGGCATGAGGTGGTGCAGCCGAACGCGCCCGCCGCAGGTCACTGCGAAGTGCCGACACCGGCGTGCCGGTGGCCTTCTTCAGCGCCGTGATGAGCGCGGCTTCCTCGGTGGCTGTCAGTGGGCTGCGCGCAATCTCGGAAAGGATCGTCTCGCATGTCTCTGCCGGCGACTCGCCGAGCAGCTCGCAGTTTTGAATCAACCGCGTCAACGAGGTGGCCGACATCCGGGCGCGCTTGATGGCCGCATCGGCCTGGGCCGAGGCGTCGCTGCAGTCGTCAAATTCCAGCGGCTGCTTGAAGCCCACCAGCTCCAGGAACATGTTCCCGTGGATGTGAGCGCAGTGAGCGTGCAAGCACTTGAAGCCGGGCGCCGCAAGGCCGCCAAGCCCCGCCGGAAAGTACACGGCCTGGGTGATGCCGTTGTCGCTTGAATGCTCCGCCTCATTCGGACAGCGCACATAGACCGCGCCATCCTTCGAGCCCAATGCCCAGCCGTGTTCGCTCAACCACGCGACCGCGTCGTCATTCACGTCGACCATGTTGCGAGCCCGCGCCAGCTCCGCGGATGGCTTCGAGGTACTCACCCCGCCAGCGACGCCGAACCGCGCCGCCAGGGCCTGCTGCAGCGCCAGGAACTGCGCTTCTGTGATCTCTGGGATGTCGGCCGGCAGGCCTCCCTCCCATTCGTACCTCACGCCGCTGGGGTGCGTTCCGCAGGCAACGAACTGCTGGCCGTCGCACAGAAACTCGACGGGGCCGTCAGCGGTTTTGACGATCGCTTTCGACAGCTTGCCGACGGCCGAGACGCGCACAGTGAGCAGCAGCTTGCCGCTGTTGGGGCGCATGCGACAGGGCAGCGCCATACCCAGCTCGGCCTCGACAAACCGCCGGACCTCGGCCGACTTCTCGGGGTCGGGGATGTCGATGTCGATCGCGCGAACGCAGCGCGTCTGCACGCAAATGCCGTAGCGTGGATCTTTCGACCAGCGCTCGATGTGACTGCTGTCAGAGATGCGCTCAGTCCACCTCGAGATGCCGACAACGAACCCCTCCTGGCTGAACATGGAGGGCGTCTTGCCGATCGCCTTCATCTTGCTGTTGGGGCTGATCTTGGCCGTGGTGTCGGACACCACCGGCAGCAGGTCAGCGGTTAGGCCGAGTGCTGAGGCGAAGTGTTCCCACTCGGCCTGCGTGGCGCCGTAGCTCGTGCGTGTTGTGCAATCGTTAGAATTCATGTTGTCGGCGCTCCTACGCCGGACCGTCGTGAAGACGGTGTTTTTCAGAGGACGCCACCGGCCAGGGTGGCGTTTTCGTTTGAGGGATTCAGTTGGTGGTTGCAGCCGCGCGCTGCCGGGCTTCGAGCCGGCCCAGAGCAGCCTCGATGGCGCCTTCGGTGTGCGCCCAGATGGGGCTGTCGTCGCCCAGGGCGCCCAGGCAGTACACCGGCGTGGGCCCATCGCTGCGAAGCAGGCTCAGGCCCATCAGCGCGGCGCGTGCACGTAGCGTCTCGAAGTTGGCGGCGCTCATGAGCGTCCTCCGGCGATGAACGCCTGGATGTCTGTCAGGCGCCACCGTGCAAAACGCGGTCGCGCTATCGCAGGTGCGGGGAAACGATGCGCCGCCATTTCGCGGTACAGCGTCGGCCGGCTCTGAGCTGTCAGTGCCAGCACTTCGGCGACGCGAAGCAAACGATCGTGCGATTGAGGACCATGGGTCGGGGCGGTTTTCATACCGTGGACCTTTCGATGGGCGGTGAGACAGAACGAATTGTTCCAGGCCGAAAGTTGGCGAGGTTACAGATGGGCGGAGAGCAAGCGCTGGCGCGAGTTGGCGGCGATTGCGTGGTGTAATCACGCCGTTCACCGCTGCTTCTCCAGCGCCACCAGGACGGCCTGCTGGTCGTACCGCGCCACGGCGCCGCGCCAGATCACCGGAATGCGCGGCGACTGGGCCTTGCGATCCTTCGCGAAAAAGGACTCCGACCGGCCTGTGGCCTCGGCGATTTGCCGCGTGTTGAGAAGGGCAGGGTTGCCGGCAGCGAGTGCCTCGTCGCGCTCGGCGATTCGCGCGGCGATCCAGGCGTCGATCTCGGCTTCGACGAAGCGCACGGCCTTGTAGCCGAGCCTGACCGGCTTTGGGAACCGGCCCTCGTCGATCAGGGCATACAGCTTGGACTTCTTGTATCCGGTGCGCTGCTCGACGGCAGGCAGCGGCAGCAAGGTGAGGGAGGAGGACATGAGGGGTGGCCTTTTCACAAGGCGCCGCACGTCACTCAAGAAATGGACGTGGCGACGCTTGGGTCGCCACTCCTAGGCGTCTTTCAGCCTACATCTACGCCATTCCACCTCGTCACCGGCTGGGAGTGAAACGCCGGACTTGTGTGGGGTCGTCCGCTCTTCGTGGCGGTCCACGTTCAAGCCCCCGGTGGGTGCCTGACCTGTACGCAACCCACCTTGCAGTAGGCTCGCCTCAAACACCGGCCCAGCATATGGGAGTCAACGCGGTGCGATGGGCGAAACTTACCACACACCCTGCGACACACGCCTCCATAATGGTTCCACGCACCGTTGGGTTCCGCGTTTCGGAATTGAATCGGGGCCTTGGTGGAAGCGTAAGTGGTAGCGGTCGTGTACCAGTGCCCTAAAACGTAGCCCGTTTCATAGGTAAAACACGATCCGAGTTCGTACGCCCCCGGTTCCACCAAACCACTGGCCCGGATGGCTTCCGGGCCTTTTTTCGCGCAGATTTCGTTGTCGTGGCGGTTCCGGTAACCCTGCGATTGCTTGCGCTGAAGGTCTCGTCGACCTGAAGCTGAAAGGCAGAGCACGGCATGACAAGACTCGTCTTGTGGTTTGCAGCGCTTGCTTGCGTTGCCATCAACGTTCAAGCCGCTGAGGTCAGTGTTGCGGTGGCATCGAACTTCACCGTCCCCATGCGCAAGATCGCAGACGCCTTTGAACGCGAGACGGGGCACCAGGCGGTGCTGTCATCGGGCTCCACGGGCGGCTTTCATGTGCAGATCAAGAACGGTGCGCCGTTTGAAATCTTGCTGGCGGCCGATGATGAAACACCGCTCAAGATCGAGAGTGATGGACTGGGAGTCGAAGGTTCGCGCTTCACCTATGCGATCGGCCGTCTGGCGTTGTGGAGTTCGCGGCTCGGGTTCGTCGATGACAAGGGCGAGGTCTTGCGCAGCGGCAAGTTCGAGCGCATCGCCATCGCCAACCCCAAACTGGCGCCGTATGGCGCAGCGGCCCTGGAAACATTGACCAGGCTGGGGTTGTTGAATGACTTGCAGCCCAAACTGGTCAAAGGCGAGAACATCGCGCAGACCTATCAGTTCGTTGCCACCGGCAATGTCGAACTGGGTTTTGTGGCGCTATCGCAGGTCATCTCTGACGGGAAGATTTCCCGCGGCTCTGGATGGCTCGTCCCCACGGCTCTGCACGACCCGATCCGGCAAGACGCCATCCTCTTGGCCAACGGCAAGGATCACCCTGCGGCCATCGCCCTGATGAAATTTCTGCGGGGTGAAAAGGCCAAAGCCATCATCCGCTCTTTCGGATACGACCTGTGATGAACTTGCCCGACCTCCCTCACACGCCTTTGGGCCGCTATCGCCACTACAAGGGCGGCGAGTACGAGGTGGTGGGGGTGGCCCGCCATAGCGAAACGCTGGAACCGCTGGTGGTGTACCGGCCGCTCTATGACGATTCAGGCCTGTGGGTGCGACCACACGCGATGTTCTTCGAACGCATCAACGTCGAAGGTCGCCTCCAGCCCAGGTTCCAGCCCGTGCCAGGACCGGAATGTTCTGCCTGAGCAGCGTCTTGTCCGGGCGCACCTCTGGTAACGTCGCGCACCTCCGATGGCCCTGGATTGGGCCGTGGGAATTTCGTTTGGGATCCGCAGCGCCTGCCGTGATGAGATGCGTTGTGCGGTCCCTCATCAAATCATCTTGATCAAGACTAAAAGAGACACACCATGAGCGCTGACAGACACCGCGGTATTCGCCGGGAAAAGCAAAAACGGGCCAAGGACATGAAGCGCGAGCTCAAGCGTCAGATTGCTGAAGCTGTGGCCGCCAAAGCTGCCAACGAACAAGCGCCCAAGGCCGCTTAAAAAGCGGCTCGAGACCATTACCAATGGCCTGTCGGCACCGCGCCGCCAGGCCATTGGTGTTCAAGCGTCGGCATAGCGCTTGGTTCGCAGGTTTTTCTTGATCTCGCGCAGCGTGCCCCGCAGCTTGTGCGGCAGGCGTAGCGCCACGCCGGTGGTCAGGATGTCAATGATCACAAGGTGGATCAGTCGCGACACCATCGGGCTGTAGCGGTCGTGGTCCTCCGGGTGATCGGCCGCCAGCAGGATGTGCTGCTCGCCATTGGCGGTGAGCGCCAGCGGGCTGCCGCTGGCGGTGATCAAGATGGTGGTCGCACCCTTGCGACGGGCGATGTCGGCCGCATCGAGCAAGTCGCGGCTGCGGCCCGAATTGGAAATCACCACCGCGCAGTCACCCGGCTGCAGCATGGTCGCGCTCATGACCTGTATGTGCCCGTCGCTCACCGACTGAGCGTGCACGCCCAGTCTGAAAAACTTGTGCTGCGCGTCTTGCGCCACGATGCCCGAATTACCCACGCCATAGAACTCGATGCGCCGTCCGGATCGGCCAGCGCTCGCGAGCGCTTCAATGGCGAGTTCGAAGGCGTGTGGGGCCGCATCGGCACGGTACTTGAGCAGCGCGCTGACCGCGTTGTCGATCACCTTCACCACGATGTCGGCCGGCGGGTCGGACTCGTCCACGCTGCGGTGCACGAACGGCACTCCTTCGTTGACCGAACCGGCCAGCGCGCGCTTGAAGTCGATCAATCCGGCATACCCCAGGCTGCGGCAAAACCGCACCACGGTGGGTTTGCTCACCTCGGCCTGATCTGCCAGTCTGGCCACGGGCAGGCTGGTGAAACTGCGCGGGTCCGCCAGCAGCAGCCGCGCCACCTTTTGTTCCGCGGGTGACAGCCCCGCCAGACTGGCCTGGATGCGCTCGAGCATGGGGGCTCAGCTCTCCTCGGACCAGGCGAAGCCGTCGCGCGCGATCAGCGCGCTGGATGCGGCGGGCCCCCAGCCGCCCGCTGCATAAGGTTTGGGGCCCTCGGGCTCGCGTGACCAGTGGTTCAAGATGGGCTCCACCCAGCGCCAGGCCTGCTCCTGCTCGTCGCTGCGCACGAACAGGTTGAGCCTTCCTGCCAACGCATCGAGCAGCAGCCGTTCATATGCGCCCACCCTCTCGGTGGCAAAGGCCTTGTCGAAGTCCAGGTCCAGGGACACGGGCGCCAGCAGCTCGTGCTGCCCCGTTCCCTTGGCGGCCATCAGGTGCAGCTCGAGGCCGTCCTCGGGCTGCAGCTTGATCACCAGCTTGTTGGCCGCGCCCGTGCTCGGAAAGATCGAGTGCGGCACATGGCGAAAGTTGATGACGATGTGCGCTTCTTGTGTCGCGAGCCGCTTCCCGGTGCGGATGTAGAAAGGCACGCCCGCCCAGCGCCAGTTCTGCACCTCGGTGCGCAACGCCACGAAAGTCTCGGTGGTGCTGCCGGACAGCGGCTCGGACTCCTGCTGGTAGCCGGGCACCGGCTGCCCTGCAATCACGCCGGCGCGGTATTGACCTCGCACCACGTCGCGAGCCACGTCGGTCTCGGTGAACGGCCGCAGCGATCGCAGCACCTTGAGCTTTTCGTCGCGAATGGCGTCCGCATCGCTGCTGGCCGGTGCTTCCATCGCGATCATGGTGAGCAGCTGCAGTGCGTGGTTTTGCACCATGTCGCGCAGCGCGCCGGTGCGGTTGTAGAAATCGCCGCGCGAGCCCACGCCCAGGCTCTCAGCCAGCGTGATCTGGATGTTGGCGATGCTTTCGCGGCGCCAGATCGGCTCGAACAGCGCGTTGCCAAAGCGCAGCGCCGAGAGGTTTTGCACCGCCGGCTTGCCCAGGTAATGGTCGATTCGCAGCGCCTGTCGCTCGTCGAACACGCTGCGCAACACCTTGTTGATCTGCTGCGCGCTGGCCAGATCGTGGCCGAGCGGCTTTTCAAGCACCACGCGCACGTGCGGGCCGTTCAGACCCACCGCGCCGAGCTGCTCACACACCGGCATGAACAGATGCGGGCTGGTCGCGAGAAACAGCACCACCGTTTCGGCGCCACGCTCGTCGATCCAGGTCTTCAGCCCCTGATAGTCCTCGACCCTGGACAAGTCCATGCGCCGGTAGTGCAGCAGTTGCGCAAATCGCTCGAACTCGGACCTGGTGGGGCGCTTGGCCTCTTCGACATCTGCGAAGCGGCCCCGGATCAGTTCGCGGTACTGCTCGTCACTGCGCGCATCACGCGCCACAGCCAGGATGCGACCGTCGTGCGGCAACTTGCCATGACGAAAAGCCTGAAACAACGCCGGCATCAGCTTGCGCCACGCCAGGTCACCGGTACCGCCAAAGAGAACGAGGTCAAAAGCCATTGCGATGTAATTTAGTTTCCATAGAATGATCACACTGGTTACATCTTCCGTCAATCGCGAACATTGCCTTTGCGTCGATAGTTTTCAGGCGTGTCCGCTGTTGGACCAGTGAACTGTTTGAGGACCTCCGAGATGCAGCTCCATCCCACCGTTTTGCGTGTCACGCAACGCATCCGCGAGCGCAGCCTCGCCAGCCGGTCGGCGTACCTGGCGCGCATCCGTGAAGCGGCACAGACGGCGGGTGGTCGCGCAGCGCGTACCCGCGTGTCGTGTACCAATCTGGCCCACGCGATGGCAGCCACCCCGTTAGCCGACAAACTGGTGATCCGCGAACAGCGCGCGCCCAACCTGGGCATCGTGTCGGCCTACAACGACATGCTCTCGGCCCATCAGCCGTTCGAGCAGTTTCCTGCCCTCATCAAGCGCGCGGCGCGCGAGCGCGGAGCTACCGCGCAGTTCGCCGGCGGCGTTCCGGCGATGTGCGACGGTGTCACGCAAGGCCAGCCTGGCATGGAGCTGTCGCTGTGGTCGCGCGACGTGATCGCACAGTCCACCGCCATCGCGCTCAGCCACGCGGTGTTCGACGGCGCGCTCATGCTTGGCGTGTGCGACAAGATCGTGCCTGGGCTGCTGATCGGCGCGCTGGCGTTCGGTCATTTGCCGACGATCTTCGTGCCGGCCGGGCCGATGACCTCGGGCATGGCCAACGACGAAAAGGGCCGCATCCGGCAGCTCTACGCTCAGGGGCTGGTCGGCCGCGAGGAACTGCTCTCCGCCGAAATGCAGAGTTACCACGGTGCCGGCACCTGCACCTTCTACGGCACCGCCAACAGCAACCAGATGCTGATGGAAGTGATGGGCCTGCACCTGCCGGGCAGCGCCTTCATCACGCCGGGCACGTCGCTGCGCGAAGCGCTCACTATCGAGGCCACGCGCCGCCTTCTCGACATGTGCGCGCCGGGTGCGGACCACACGCCGATCGGCGAAATCGTCGACGAGCGCGCGATCGTCAATGCCATCGTCGGCCTGCTGGCCACCGGCGGCTCGACCAACCACACGCTGCATCTGGTGGCCATTGCCAGCGCTGCGGGCATCGTGATCGACTGGACCGACTTCGACGAGTTGTCGGCGGCCACACCGCTGCTCACGCGCATGTACCCCAACGGCCAGGCCGACGTGAACCATTTCCACGCGGCCGGCGGCATGGGGTTGTTGGTGCGCGAGCTGCTCGACGCCGGCTTGCTGCACGACGACGTGCGCACCGTCATAGGCCATGGCTTGCGCGCCCATGTGGCCGAACCCTGGCTGGATGGGGGCCGTCTGGCCTGGCGCACGCCGCCCGCGGTGCCGGGCGACAGTAGTGTGCTGCGCGTTGTTGCTGACCCTTTTCAAACGGACGGGGGCATGCGGCTGCTCACCGGCAACCTCGGGCGCGCGATCTTCAAGGCGTCGGCCGTCAAGCCTGAGCACCGGGTGGTCAGCGCGCCGGCGCGGGTGTTCGACTCTCAAGCCGAGATGCTCGCGGCCTTCAAGGCCGGCGAGCTCGACCGCGATGTGGTCGTGGTCGTGCGCTTTCAGGGTCCGCGGGCCAATGGCATGCCGGAACTGCACCAGCTCACGCCCAGCCTGGCCGTGTTGCAAGACAAGGGCTATCGCGTTGCACTGGTTACTGACGGGCGCATGAGCGGTGCTTCGGGGAAGGTCCCGGCGGCCATCCATGTGTGGCCCGAGGCTCTGGCCGGTGGCGCGCTGGCTTTGGTGCGCGATGGCGATGTGGTGCGCCTCGATGGCCACGCGGGCACGCTCGACGTGTTGGTCGATGAGGCGCAATGGACATCGCGCGAGCGGACCGTGGCACCTGTGGGCGTGGCCGACACCGGCTGCGGTCGCGAGCTGTTCGCCGCCCACCGGCGCGCCAGCCTGTGCGCAGAGCAGGGCGCCATCAGCTGGGCGGTCTGATCGAGCCGCCCTCCATCCAGCCTTCCATGGAAGCCACCCGCCTGATGAACACCGAATTGCTGCACAACCAGGTCCTCGACGACGTGATGAGCGCCGTGCCCGTCATCCCCGTGATCGTGATCGACCGCGTTGAAGACGCCTTGCCACTGGCGCGCGCGCTGGTGGCTGGCGGTCTGCGCGTGCTCGAGGTCACGCTGCGCACACCCGCTGCGCTCGATGCCCTGCGGGCCATGTGCAGCGTGCCCGGCGCCATCGTCGGTGCGGGTACGGTGCTGGACGTCGGTCAGTACGACGCGGCCATCGAAGCCGGTGCGCAATTCGTCGTGTCGCCCGGCCTGACCGATCACCTGGCCGGCGCGGCTCGCGAACGCGCGGTGCCGCTGCTGCCCGGCACTGCCACGGCCA
>CANBSV010000106.1 GCA_947372225.1 Burkholderiales bacterium
AGTTCGAATACCGCCGCGGCTACAAGTTCTCGACCTACGCCACCTGGTGGATCCGCCAGGCCATCACGCGTTCCATCGCCGACATGGCGCGCACCATCCGCGTGCCGGTGCACATGATCGAGACGATCAACAAGATGAACCGGATTTCGCGCCAGATCCTGCAGGAAACGGGCGCAGAACCCGATCCGGCCACGCTGGCGATCAAGATGGAAATGCCGGAAGACAAGATCCGCAAGATTATGAAGATCGCCAAGGAACCGATTTCGATGGAGACGCCGATCGGCGACGACGACGATTCGCACCTGGGCGACTTCATCGAGGACACCAACAACACCGCGCCGATCGAAGCTGCCATGCAGGCCGGTCTGCGCGATGTGGTCAAGGACATCCTCGACAGCCTGACCCCGCGCGAGGCCAAGGTGCTGCGCATGCGCTTCGGCATCGAGATGCAATCGGACCACACGCTCGAAGAAGTCGGCAAGCAGTTCGACGTCACCCGCGAGCGCATCCGCCAGATCGAAGCCAAGGCCATCCGCAAGCTCAAGCACCCGAGCCGCTCGGACAAACTGCGCACCTACCTTGACAACCTCTGAGCCCCCATCGGTCAGCCCCGAAATGCCGCTGAACGGCTTGGCTTTCGGGACCGCTGAGCGCTGAAGGCCACAGGCAACTCAGGCTCGACCGAGCATGGAACGAACCCACGTTCGCTGCGTCCTGTTTGCCGATCTTCGGGGCAGCACGGGCCTGTACGAAACGCTGGGAAACGCGTTCGCCACGCAGTTGGTGTCGCGCGCTGTGTCGGTGCTTGGCAAGGTGATTTCGTCGCGCGGCGGGGTGCTGGTCAAGACCCTCGGCGACGGGTTGATGGCAACGTTCACCGAACCCGCCACGGCTCTCCAGGCGGCGGTAGACATGCACGCAGCACTCTCGCAAATCGGCCCTGAAGAATGGGTCGAAGCAAAGCCTCAGCGCCGCCTCCTGAAACTGCAGATCGGCCTGGCTTTCGGTGAGATGGTCGAGATGGCGGGCGACTTTTTCGGTGACTGCGTCAACATCGCCGCACGGCTGCTTGAGCATTGCGGTGACGACGAGACCCTCGCCACGTCGACGTTGGTCGAGACACTGGCGGCTCACGACAGGCTGAGGTTTCGCCGCCTTGACCTGCTGCAACTGCGCGGACGCGTCGAGCCGGTGGAAGTTCACATGCTCGAGCGGCAAGATGCACCTGACCCGGCAGCCACCACGTTCGGAAACGTTCTGGCCGCGCCGGTGCCGTCAGCGCTGCGACTGTCCTGGCTCGATGCGGCCACTGTGTTCACCACCAGCGAGATGCCGCTTGTCCTCGGGCGTGGGGAACAGGCCCAATGCTGCGTGGACGACAACAGGGTGTCGCGGTCACATGCACGCATCGACTGGCACGGTGGTGCCTTTCAGCTGGTCGATCTGAGCTCCAATGGCACCCATGTGAAGTTCGCTGCTGACAACGAGGTGGTCACCTTGCGCCGCGGCACCTGCACCCTCCACGGCAGCGGCGTGCTGGGGCTGGGCGCATCGCCCATCGACCCGTCGGCTCCGTGCGTGGGCTTTGACGTCATCCACCGGGTCGACAACGACATTCGGTGAACCGCCAGCGCAGCCTGACACGCAGATTCGGGCACCTCGCGCCCGAGGTGCTCGACGATAATTTCCAGTTGAATCCCCTTCGGACGCCGCATGCCATTCGCTCCTGAACCTGTTTACGAACACGGCAAGCCCCCGGAAGCGTCCACGGCGGTGCTGCTGTGTAATCTGGGCACGCCCGATGCGCCCACGGCGCCAGCATTGCGGCGTTACCTGAAGGAATTTCTGGGCGATCACCGCGTGGTCGAAATTCCCAAGCTGGTGTGGTGGTTCATTCTCAACGGCATCATCCTGCGCGTGCGTCCCAAGCAGTCTGCCGCCAAGTACGCCACCGTGTGGACGGACGAAGGCTCGCCGCTCAAGGTTTGGACCGTCAAACAAGCCTCACTGTTGCAGGGATATCTGGGTGAACGCGGCTTCCGCGTCGCTGTGCGTCCCGCCATGCGTTACGGGTCTCCGTCCATCGCAAGCGTGCTTGATGAACTCAAGCAATCCGGCGCCACGCGCGTGCTGGTGCTGCCGCTGTACCCCCAATACTCCGGCCCCACCACCGCCAGCATGTGCGATGCGGTGTATGCATGGGGACAGCGCGTGCGCAGGCTGCCCGAGCTTCGCTTCGTCAATGAGTACCACGACGACCCCGCCTACATCGATGCGCTGGCCAAGCGCGTGACCGACCACTGGCGAGATTCGGGCCGCCCGGATCGACTCGTGATGACCTTTCACGGTGTGCCGCGCCGAACGCTGCTTCGGGGCGACCCTTATCACTGCCAGTGCCAGAAGACAGCTCGGCTGCTGGGCGATCGTCTGGGCCTGTCCAAAGACGAGATGGTCGTCACCTTTCAAAGCCGTTTCGGAAAGGCTGAATGGCTGCAGCCGTACACCGAGCCCACGCTGGTGGCGTTGGCCGCAAAAGGCGTCAAACGCGTCGACATCCTCTGCCCTGGCTTCACCTCGGACTGCCTCGAGACCCTTGAGGAAATCGCCCAAGAAGCGCGCGACGCCTTCATTGGAGCCGGGGGCCAGGAGTTCAACTACCTGCCCTGCCTCAACGATCAACACGAATGGATACTGGCGCTGACCGGTATTGCGATCAAGCACCTTCAAGGCTGGGATTGCTCAGCGCCTGTCGATGCGCCAGCGCTGAGTGCTCAGCGCGAGCGGGCCATCGCGCTGGGTGCAGACCGATGAGAGCTCCTCGCTGCCAACGTCATTGCAGGGTCCGCCCTTGAGGCTGGACAAGTGGCTTTGGGCTGCGCGGTTTTACAAGACGCGCAGCTTGGCGACTGATGAAATCGGCAAGGGTCGGGTCAACGTCAACAGCCAGTCGGCCAAACCCGCGCGCGAAGTGCGCGTCGGTGACCGTGTCGAGTTGCGCCAAGGCCCGCTGGTGCGCTGTGTGGTGGTGGTAGGCCTCACCGAAAGCCGCGGCCCGGCGCCGGTGGCGCAGGCGCTTTACGTCGAAACCGAAGAAAGCATCGCGGCGCGAGAAGAAGCAGCGCGACGGCACCGTGAATCGCCCGAGCCAGCCTTGGCCATCGATCAGGGACGACCGACCAAACGGGACCGGCGCCAGTTGTCCGACTGGAACCGTTGGAGTGCCTCGATCGAGGGCAATTGAGCCGCCAATCTCCGCAGGCAATCTCAAATAACCCCTCTTGAAATGCGGGCGCTTGTCGCCACGTTGAAAGCAGGAGGAAGAAAGCGAACATGACCCCACCCGAGTCACATCAAGAACAAGCGGCGCATGCCGAGCAAGGCTCAACTCAAGCGCAAGGTGCTGAGTCGCAGGATCCATCAGCCAGGTTTGCTGAGTTGGAGGCCCGTCACGCCGAGGTGGCTGACGCCTATCTGCGGGCCAAGGCCGAGACTGAAAACATCCGCAGGCGCTCCGAAGATGAGATTTCGAAGGCGCGCAAGTTCGCCGTCGAAGGCTTTGCGGACAGTTTGCTCCCTGTGAAGGACAGCCTCGAAGCGGCGATTGCACTGCCTGGCGCCACACCCGAGCAATTGCTCGAAGGGGTGCATGCCACGCTGCGGCAGTTGTCGGCTGCGCTTGAGCGCAACCGCGTGATCGAAATCAACCCGGCGGCTGGCACGGGGTTCGACCCGCATCAGCACCAGGCCATCAGCGTGGTGCCCGCCGAGCAAGCGGCCAACACCGTGGTGGCCGTGCTGCAAAAGGGCTATTTGATTTCCGAGCGTGTCCTGCGCCCGGCGCTGGTCACGGTGACCGCGCCCAAGTAGACGACCTCTATCGCAAGGCCCGGCGCGCACGGGCTGCCCCTTGAAAAACCTCGAGATGTCCAAACCTCGAGCCCCATACAGATTCAGCTTTCAGGAGATTTCGACATGGCAAAAATCATCGGTATTGACCTCGGCACCACCAACTCGTGCGTGTCCATCATGGAAGGCAACACCACCCGCGTGATCGAAAACAGCGAGGGTGCCCGCACCACGCCGTCGATCGTGGCCTACCAAGAAGGCGGAGAGATCCTCGTCGGCGCCTCGGCCAAGCGTCAAGCGGTGACCAACCCTCAAAACACGCTGTATGCCGTCAAACGCCTGATCGGTCGCAAGTTCACCGAAAAGGAAGTGCAAAAGGACATCGACCTGATGCCCTACAAGATTGCAGCAGCCGACAACGGCGACGCCTGGGTTGAAGTGCGCGGCCAGAAGATCGCTCCGCAGCAAGTCAGCGCTGAGATCCTGCGCAAGATGAAGAAGACCGCCGAGGACTATCTGGGCGAGACCATCACCGAGGCGGTGATCACTGTTCCCGCGTACTTCAACGACGCACAGCGCCAGGCCACCAAGGACGCCGGGCGCATCGCAGGTCTGGACGTCAAGCGCATCATCAACGAGCCGACCGCCGCAGCGCTGGCCTTCGGCCTCGACAAGAACGAAAAGGGCGACCGCAAGATTGCCGTCTACGACTTGGGTGGCGGCACCTTTGACGTGTCGATCATCGAAATCGCCGACGTCGATGGCGAAAAGCAGTTCGAGGTTCTGTCGACCAACGGCGACACCTTCCTGGGCGGAGAAGACTTCGACCAGCGCATCATCGATTTCATCATCGCCGAGTTCAAGAAGGAGCAAGGTGTCGATCTGGGCAAGGATGTGCTGGCCCTGCAACGCCTGAAAGAAGCTGCCGAAAAGGCCAAGATCGAACTGTCCAACAGCGCCCAGACCGACATCAACCTGCCGTATGTCACGGCTGATGCTTCCGGCCCGAAGCACCTGAACATCAAGCTCAGCCGGTCGAAGCTTGAGGCGTTGGTCGAAGACCTGATCGAACGCACGATCGCTCCGTGCCGCGTGGCGATCAAGGACGCCGGCATTGCGGTGAGCGCCATCGACGACGTGATCCTGGTCGGCGGCATGACCCGCATGCCCAAGGTGCAGGAGAAGGTCAAGGAGTTCTTCGGCAAGGAGCCACGCAAGGACGTCAACCCTGACGAGGCCGTGGCCGTGGGCGCGGCGATTCAAGGTCAGGTGCTCGCCGGCGACCGCAAGGACGTGCTGCTGCTTGACGTGACCCCGCTCAGCCTGGGCATCGAGACCCTGGGCGGCGTGATGACGAAGATGATCGCCAAGAACACGACCATCCCGACCAAGTTCGCACAGACCTTCAGCACCGCGGACGACAACCAGCCGGCCGTGACCATCAAGGTCTACCAGGGTGAGCGCGAGATGGCGTCGGGCAACAAGAGTCTGGGCGAGTTCAACCTGGAAGGCATTCCACCGTCGCCGCGCGGCACGCCACAGATCGAGGTGAGCTTCGACATTGACGCCAACGGCATCTTGCACGTGGGCGCCAAGGACAAGGGCACTGGCAAGGAAAACAAGATCACCATCAAGGCCAACTCAGGCCTGACCGAAGCTGAAATCCAGCAGATGGTGAAGGACGCCGAGCTGAATGCCGCCGAGGACAAGAAAAAGCTCGGCCTGATCCAGGCTCGCAATTCAGCCGATGCGATGGTGCACAGCGTGAAGAAGAGCCTGGGAGAGCATGGCGACAAGCTCGAAGCCGGCGAAAAGGAAAAGATCGAAGCGGCCCTGAAGGACGCTGAAGAGTCGCTCAAGGGCGAAGACCAGGCCGATATCGAAGCCAAGACCGAAGCACTCATGACGGCCAGCCAGAAGCTCGGCGAGAAGGTCTATGCCGAGTCGCAGGCTGCGGCCGCAGCTGCCGGCGCAGCCGCTGGCGAGGGAGCGTCACAATCAGCGGGCGCGTCAGACAAGCCAGCCGATGACAACGTGGTGGACGCCGAGTTCACCGAAGTCAAGGAAAAGAAGTGACGCGACAACGATGAAGCTGCGGCGCCGGGGGAACCCGGTGTCTGCGCCGCGTCAGGATGACCCAGCACGCGCTGTGATCCGACGCGGCGTTCTTGTTTGAACCCAACGCTGCGGCGTGACGGATGTACCGATGGCAAAGCGCGATTACTACGAAACCCTCGGCGTGGCGAAGAACGCCACCGAGGAGGACATCAAGAAGGCCTATCGCAAGCTCGCGATGAAGCACCACCCCGACCGCAATCAGGGTGACGATGCCAAGAAAGCCGAAGAGAAATTCAAGGAGGCCAAGGAGGCCTACGAGATGCTCTCCGACACTCAAAAGCGCGCGGCTTACGACCAGTACGGCCACGCCGGTGTCGACCCGAACATGGGTGGCGGGTTTCGACCGGGTGCTGGCGGTGACGGCATGGGCGGTTTTGCCGAAGCCTTCGGTGACATCTTCGGTGACATCTTCGGCGGCGCGGGCGGCGGCGGTCAGCGGCGCGGCGGTGGTGGTGGCGGCGGCCAGCAGGTGTTTCGGGGCAGCGATCTGTCCTACACGATGGAGATCACGCTCGAGGAAGCGGCCGCCGGCAAGGACACGCAAATCCGCATTCCAGCCTACGAAAGCTGCGACACCTGCCACGGCACCGGCGCGAAGCCGGGTACGAGCCCGAAGGTGTGCGGCACTTGCAACGGCTCTGGCGCCGTCACGATGCGGCAGGGTTTTTTCAGCATTCAGCAGGCCTGCCCGAACTGCCGCGGCGTCGGCAAGGTGATCCCCGAGCCGTGCCTGACCTGTCACGGTCAAGGTCGCATCAAGAAGAACAAGACGCTTGAAGTCAAGATTCCTGCGGGGATCAACGAGGGCATGCGCATTCGCTCTGCAGGCAACGGCGAGCCGGGCACCAATGGCGGCCCTGCGGGAGACCTGTACATCGAAATCCGCGTCAAGCCACACGAGATCTTCGAGCGCGATGGTGATGACTTGCATTGCACCGCGCCGGTGAGCCTGGTGACGGCTGCGCTGGGTGGCCAGATCCATGTGCCCACGCTCAACGGCAAGGCCGAGATCGAACTGCCCGAAGGCACCCAGCATGGCAAGACGTTCCGGCTGCGAGGCAAGGGTATCAAGGGCCTGCGTTCGAGCTACCCCGGCGACCTGTATTGCCACGTCACGGTGGAAACACCGGTGAAGCTCAACGACGCGCAGCGCAAGCTGCTGCGCGATCTGGAAGAGTCGTTTCTCAAGAGCGGCGACAAACACTCGCCGAACTCGAAGTCGTGGTCAGACCGCGTCAAGGACATCTTCAAGTGAGTTGATCCCCTCTGGGCGGTAGCGCGGGTTCGGGCGACTCGCCCGCCAAGAGGAAATGCGGACTCAAGGCCTCCTGTGGCCCATCCGATATCGACCTTGTCTTGGTGATTTCGGGTCCGCATGCGCGCTGACTTTTTCTTCTCGGTCTTTTCGACCGCACGGTATGGAGGTCAGGCCCCGGGCGCTCGCTTGAGCGCTTCCACGGCTGGTTGCCTGTTCAAACCGGCCGCGGCGCGGGAGCGCGCATGAGGCGAAGTAACACAGAGGTGCAAGCCTGCAAGGCACTTGTCATCGACGGCAACACCAACTCGCGCAGCGCGCTGGTGAACATGCTGAGGGACATCGGCGTGGGGAACATCTCGCAAACAAGTCGCCTGGACGATGCGCGAAACGAACTCGGGCTGAAAACATTCGACATCGTCTTGTGCGACTACCACTTCGAAAAGTCGGCGATGACCGGGCAGGACTTGCTCGACGATCTGAGAGAGCTTCAACTGCTGCCCTACGCGACGGTCTTTGTCATGGTCACAGCGGAGCGGTCTTACCTCAAGGTGGCAGAAGCGGCCGAATCTGCACTCGACAGCTACCTCCTCAAGCCGCACAGCGCAGGCGCGCTGGAAGAACGCGTACTGCATGCCCTGCGCCGCAAACGGGTGCTGGGGTACATCTTTGATGCCATCCGCAGCGGCGACTTCGCCAATGCGGCCAAGCTGTGTCTGAAACGGTTTGCTGCCAAGCAAGAGTTCTGGCTTTATGCAGGCCACGTGGGGGCCGAATTGCTGATGCGGCTGAAGGACCATGCCTCTGCGTCCGCCGTTTACTCGAACGTTTATGAAGCCGAGGGGCTGCCTTGGGCCAAACTCGGGATGGCACGTGCTGAATTCGAAAGTGGGCAGGCGCCCAAGGCGATCCGGATACTGCAAAGCCTGATCGAGGACTGCCCGGCCTATGCCGACGCTTACGAGTTGATGTGTCGCATACACATCGAAGACGGTGATCTGGCCGCAGCGTTCGAGACGTCCCGCGATTCATCTCGGTTCACCCCGGACAGCATCCCCCGCTTGCAATCACAGGGAATGTTGGCTTACCTGCTGGGGCAGCCCCAAGAGGCCGCGCAGACGCTGGAACGCTCGGTCCGCCTGGGTGCCAAATCAAAAATGTTTGACCACCAGACGCTGGTGGTGATGGGCCTGCTGCACTTTGATCAGCTTGATGCGGACGAACTCAGCCGGGTGTTCGCCCGCATGGAGCATGCCGCTCAAAGCCGCCCCGGAAGCGTGCGACTGCAGTGGATGGCGGCAGCGGTCGGCGCCTTGCAGCGGCTGCTCTCAAGGGATGTGCCCGGCTGCCTGACCCAGGTCGGCAAGCTGGCGCAGGACATCACACACACCGAGTTCGACTGCGAATCGGCATTCAACCTGCTGGCCGTGCTGGCGCGCGTGCGTCGGGCGAATATCAATTTCCCGGAAGCCGACGCCTGGGTCGGTGCGGTATCCCAGCGCTTTTGCGTGTCCAAGGCATCGTGCGACATGCTGTGCATCGCAGCCGGCGATGACGCCTACCGAAGCTTGATCCAGGTGGCACACAGCAGCATCAGCGGCATGGCCGAAGAGGCCATGCGTCACGCCATTTCCGGGGCGCCGGCCATGACCGTCGAAGCGCTGCTGCTTCAGGGTTCCCAAACAAGAAACGCGCGTCTCATTGAACTGGCCGGTGCCGTGCTGAACCGCCATGCCGCAAGCATCGACTTGTTCGACACGCTGAACACAAGGGTCCACGACCTGAAGATGCGCTACTGCCAAAAAAGCGCCCAGATCAAACTGGGGAAAAACCCGC
>CANBSV010000107.1 GCA_947372225.1 Burkholderiales bacterium
TTGCTGGCCGGTCCGTTGGTGTGTGCCAGCAGTCAGGCCGTCAACGACTGGTTCGACCGTCATGTCGACGCCATCAACGAGCCCAACCGACCGATCCCCTCGGGGCGCATGCCGGGTTATTGGGGCCTTTACATCGCGATCATCTGGACGGGTCTGTCACTGGCTGTGGCTGCGACGCTGGGCACGTGGGGGTTTGCTGCCGGTGCTCTGGGGTTGTTGCTGGCCTGGGCGTACAGCGCGCCACCGTTGCGCCTGAAGCTCAATGGCTGGTGGGGCAATGCCGCATGCGGCCTGTGCTACGAGGGTCTGGCCTGGGTGACCGGTGCTGCGGTGATGGCCGGCGGGGCGATGCCCGATGCGCGTTCACTGCTGCTGGCCGGTTTGTACAGCGCCGGGGCGCACGGCATCATGACCCTCAACGATTTCAAGGCCGTCGAGGGCGACCGGTTGATGGGCGTGCGCTCGCTGCCGGTGCAACTGGGCATTCAGCGCGCGGCCTGGGTCGCCTGCATCGTGATGATGGTGCCGCAACTGGTGGTGCTGCTGCTGTTGATCAGCTGGGGCACCACGGGGCAGGCCATTGCGGTGGCGGCGTTGATGGTCGCCCAGGCGGTGCTGATGGCGCGCTTCGTCAAGGACCCGATCAAGCAGGCGCTGTTCTACAGCGGGTTCGGCGTGCCGCTGTTCGTGGCCGGCATGATGGTCAGTGCGTTTGCGCTGCGCTCGCTGGGGGGCGTCGCATGAGCGGGACGTCCATGAGCCACACCTTCGGCTGGGGGAGCATCGCCCGTCTGGGGTTGGTGCAGGCCTGCCTGGGTGCGGTCGTGGTGCTCACGACCTCAACGCTCAACCGCGTGATGGTGGTCGAATTGGCGCTGCCCGCTTTGCTGCCCGGTGCGCTCGTTGCGTTGCATTACCTGATTCAGGTGGTGCGCCCGCGCATGGGCCACGGCTCGGATGTCGGCGGGCGCCGAACGCCCTGGATGATCGGTGGGATGGCTGCGCTTGCCGTGGGTGGCGTGACGGCGGCCGCGGCCACGGTGTGGATGTCGTCGCAGCCAGCCGCTGGCATCGGGCTGGCCGTGGTCGGCTTCTCGCTCATCGGTCTGGGCGTGAGTGCCTGCGGCACCTCGCTGCTGGTGTTGCTGGCCAAACGTGTGCCGCAGACGCGCCGGGCTGCTGCCGCCACCATCGTGTGGATGATGATGATCGTGGGCTTTGCCGTCACCGCGGGCGTGGCCGGCAGGTTGCTGGATCCTTACTCGCCACAGCGGCTGCTGGTGGTCACGGCATGCGTGTCGGTCCTCGCCTTCGTGGTGACGCTGCTGGCGCTGTGGGGGCTGGAGCGCGCTGGCGATGTCGATGCGGCCACAGCCAAGCCCGCGGATGTGCACCCGGCGGCGCTGCCTTTCAAGCAAGCGCTGGCGCAGGTCTGGCAGGACTGCGCGGCACGCCGCTTCACCATCTTCGTGTTCGTCTCGATGCTGGCCTACAGCTCGCAGGACCTGATCCTCGAACCCTTCGCCGGCTCGGTCTTCGGCTACACGCCAGGGCAATCGACTCAGCTGTCAGGCGTGCAGCATGGTGGCGTGCTGCTGGGCATGGTGCTGGTGGCGGTGGCCGGCAGCGGTGCACTGGGTCGTCTGATGACGCGGCTGGGTGTGCGTCAAGGGTCAGCCCGGATCGGCTCATTGCGTGCCTGGACGGTGGGCGGCTGCCTTGCCTCTGCTTTGGCTTTGATCGGTTTGATGCTGGCCGGTTTGCTTGCAGGCGCATGGCCGCTGTCTGCCACCGTCTTTCTGATGGGCGCAGCGAACGGAGCTTTTTCCATCGCCGCGATCGGCTCGATGATGACCCTGGCGGGCCAGGGAAAAAACTCAGGTGAGGGCATCCGAATGGGCCTGTGGGGCGCGGCGCAGGCCGTTGCCTTCGGCATGGGCGGCATCGTCGGAACCGGTGCCAGCGACTTGGCACGCTGGCTGATCGGGGCGACCGGACCGGCCTATGCCGCGGTGTTCGGGTTCGAGGCGGTGCTGTTCGTGGTTGCCGCGTGGCTGGCCAGGGGCATCGGAGCCGAGCGCGATACCCATCCAGCCGTTGCCGAAACTGATCGATCGATGCAGCGCGGCGTGCCGGCGCTGTCTGTCCAGTGAATTGCCATCAGAAATTCCAAGGTCGGTGACCACCGGGTCGCCATCAAATCAAGGTGAGTGCCATGAATTCCTACGAGACTTTTGATGTCGTGGTTGTCGGCGGCGGTCCCGCTGGCGCCACTGCTGCCCATGATCTGGCCCGGCAGGGCCGCTCGGTGTTGCTGCTCGACCGGGCAGGGCGCATCAAGCCTTGCGGCGGAGCCATTCCGCCGCGCCTCATCAAGGACTTCGAGATTCCCGATGAGTTGCTCGTCGCCAAGGCGCGTTCGGCTCGCATGATTTCGCCCAAGGACAAGCGCGTTGACATCCCGATCGACAACGGTTTTGTGGGCATGGTCGATCGCGATGTGTTCGATGAGTGGTTGCGCGAGCGGGCGGCGTCGGCCGGTGCGGTGCGCCGCTCGGGGACCTTCGAGAAACTCACCCGCGATGCGGACGGGACCAGCATCGTGCATTTCCTCGATCGAACCGGTCGGGATCGTCGCGGCGCCAATGAGGTCAGCACGAACGAAGGGCAATTGGTCGGCGTGCGTGCTCGCGCAGTGATCGGTGCGGACGGCGCGCGCTCCAAGGTGGCCGAGCAGGCCGTGCCCGGCGCACGCGATACCGAGTACGTTTTTGCGTATCACGAGATCGTTCGTGCGCCCGAAGTCAAGCCCGCGGACTATGACGGCTCGCGATGCGATGTCTACTACCGAGGCACCTTGTCGCCTGACTTCTACGGGTGGGTGTTTCCTCACGGCGATACGCTGAGCATTGGAACCGGCAGTGCCGACAAGGGCTTCTCATTGCGCGCAGCGGTGGGCGGCCTGCGTGAGGCATCGGGTCTGGGCAACGCCGAAACCTTGCGCCGCGAGGGCGCTCCGTTGCCGATGAAGCCGCTGCGCTGCTGGGATAACGGCCGCGATGTGGTGTTGGCCGGGGACGCTGCCGGGGTGGTGGCGCCTGCATCGGGCGAAGGCATTTACTACGCGATGGCCGGCGGACGCCTGGCTGCTGAGTCTGTGGAGGCGCTGCTGCTCACGGGCAACGTCAAGTCGCTGGCGCTCGCCCGCAAGCGCTTCATGAAGGCTCACGGCACAGTGTTCCGCGTGCTCGGCATCATGCAGTGGTTCTGGTATTCGAACGACAAGCGCCGCGAGAGCTTTGTCAAAATCTGCGAAGACAAGGACGTGCAGCAACTCACCTTCGAGTCGTACATGAACAAGGAACTCGCGCGCAAGAAGCCCATGGCCCATGTGCGCATCTTCCTCAAGGACATGGCTCACCTGATGGGCTTTGCGCGCGCCTGATGACCTGGGCCGAGTGGCTCACGCCTGAGCGGCTCATCACGCTGGTGATCTCGATCACCTTGCTGGAGGGGTTGGCCCTGTGGGCCTATCGCCATCGCACGGGCAAGGGCGTTGCCGGCCGGGAGTTCGTGGCCAACTGGGTGTCTGGCCTGTGCCTGATGTTGGCTTTGCTCAGTGCGGTGCGAGGGCTGTGGTGGGTTTGGGTCTCGATGTGGCTGTTGGCCTCTGGCTTGGCCCACTGGAGCGACGTTTGGCGGCGGTGGCAGAGGTGACGACGCCCAACTTCACCTGCGTCTGAAATGAAAAAGCCGGTGCGCTGAGTGCACACCGGCTTGGCTCGCCTGGCACCGGCGTCCCGCCGGGCCCTCGATCTTGACGCTGCGTTCAGGCAGCCTTCGGGGCGTAAGCGCTGCACCAGCCCTTCGAAGAAACCTGCTTGCCGGCGAACAGAGGGCAGCCGCCCGCTGCGTCAGCGGGCTTGCCTTGGAACAAGGCGCAGTTGCCGCACATCTGCGTCGGCTTGTGAGCCGGGTACTTCTTGGCATCGACCTTGGTCGCGTCTGGCTTGTAGCCCAACGCCACGGCCTGGGGGTCGGTCTCTGCGACTGCGTCTGCCGCCACGACTTGCGTCGCCGCTGCGAGTGCACTACCGGCCACCACGACTTGCATCATGAAAGTACGACGATTGCTGTTGCTCATGAGGGGAATCTCCGTTGTTGGGGTGCTTCTTTAACGTCCGATGACCTGATCGGATGACAAATTCTGCATGATGATCAAAGCGCACCTTATTTGGGTAACTTCCGATGCCCTGTCCACCGGTGGCTGGGGAGGGCGCGGCGCGGGTTACTCCGAGCGGGATGAAAAGACCGCGCTCCTAGAATCTTTGCTGCACTTGCACATTCTTGAACTGGAATTTTTCCGATGCCTGCCAACCGTCGCACGACAGCAAAAGCCAAGGAAACGGGTTCGGATGACGAGCACCAACCGCAAGGGCAGCCGCAGGCAGAGCCTCATCCCGACGGTACGAGGATCCTGAAGAAATATCCCAACCGGCGCCTCTATGACACCACGGCCAGCAGCTACATCACGCTGACCGATGTGAAGAAGATGGTGCTGGCGGGGCAGGGGTTTGTGGTTCGAGACGCCAAGACATCCGAAGACCTCACACGCAGCATCCTGCTGCAGATCATCCTGGAAGAAGAAACTGGCGGTGTGCCCATGTTCTCGAGCCAGATGCTCGCGCAGATCATCCGTTTCTACGGGCACGCCATGCAGGGGATGATGGGTTCTTACCTCGAGAAGAACCTGCAGACCTTCACCGACATTCAGGCGCGTTTGGCTGAGCCCTCGCTGGGTCTGTACGACACGCCCGCGCCCACGCCCGAGGTCTGGGGACAGTTCCTCAACGGGCAGGCCCCGGCTGTTCAGGGGTTGATGGGGACCTACCTTGAGCAGTCGAAAACCATGTTCGCCCAGATGCAGGAGCAAATGGCCAAGCAGGCCGAGACCTTGTTCCCCGGCATGCCAGGCTTTCTGCCGCCCAAGCGCTGAGCCTGCGTATCGCCCCGTCGGACGCGGCGCGGGCGGCAGCAGGCGGACGGCCTCAGGCCTGTTGCGCCTTGAGCATGGCGCTCACGATCTGGCTGCGCAGGTTCTTCAGCAGCACCAGGGCACGGTCATGCACGACGAGGCGTCCCGTCATCGCCTGGTCTCCATACAGCATGCCCATCACCCCCTGCTCCGACACCATCGGCAACACCAGGAAGGCACCGGCGCGGATGCGCGTCTTGAACCAGTCGGGCAGGCGCTGTGAGATGACAGGGTCCGAGGCGTCGGTGATCAGCGTGTCGGCATTCTTCAGGCACAGCAGACCGAAGAGTTCGTTTGGTGGCTGCAGCGGGATCTTGAACAGAGATGCCAGCACCACGGCCTTGTCACCGACGCCGGTGTGTCCTTTCAGCCCTGCCTCAGCCGGGTCGTGCAGACAGACGATGGCGCGTTGCAGGTCCAGTGCCTTCATCATCAGGCGCAGCCCTGTGTCCAGCACCTCGGCAGCCGTCGCGCCGCGGCGGTTCATCCGGCTCAGGTGCTCGACGGCGTCGGCCAGATCTTCGGCCAGCATCTTGCGGTAGGCGCTTGAGTGCGGGTCGGGCTTGATGGTTGCCGCAGTCGCCTTGGCTGTGGTGCCGTTGTCGTTCAGCGAGATGCCCAGGACCTTCACCAGATCGTCCCAGATCGCCTTGCTGCGCTCGACCACGTCGGGCAGCAACTCCGGGTTCAGGCCCAGGGGCCCCGCGCAACGCAGGGCAAAGCGCTGCACCACGGCCTTGCGCGCTTCCTGCTGCGCCTCGGCGTCGCCGGTGGCGGGCAACTGCATCAGTTCCCCGGCCAGACCGTTGGCGGCGGTGCACAGCGCGCGAAGGTACTCACTCTCGCTCACGGGTTGCTCCGGGTCCGCAGGGTACAGCGTCTTCATGCCGGCCAGCACGGCCGGCGGCCAGCCCCACTGCTCGGCGACCTTGATACCGATGTCCTCGATGCCCATGCCCCACAGTTCGCGTGCCAGTTGCTCGCGTGCTTCGTGCCTGGCCATTGAGCCCGGCTCCAGCTCGCGCATGTCGAGCTTGTCCTCGATGACCTGGGCGTCTTCCTGGAAGTGCAGCCCGGCCAGCATGTCGCCCAACCTCTGGAACAGCGAGGTGACATAGACGTTGTCGTAGTGCTTGCGGCTGTGGCAGAACTCCTGCGCCATCAGCGCAGCGAACTGCGAGCGGGCGAACTCCCGGCGCAGCTTGTCACCGTCGGCTCCCTTGGGCAGCCGCTCAAAAAGCATCAGTGCGGTGGCCACCATGCCGACGTTCTGGAAGCCCATCAGCGCCACCGCCTTCTGGAGGTCGGTGATGTTGCCGCCCCCAGCCGTCTTGTAGAAGGCGGCATTGATCAGCCGCAGCATCTTGGCGACCATGGCCGCGTCGTCGTAGATCAACCCGGTCAATGCCCGCGAGTGCGATTTTTCCGAGCGTGAGATCTTCTGGATGCCCTGCACCGAGTCCTTCAGGCTCGCCATATCGCTCTGGCGGTCGATGTTCTGCATCACGCGCAACAGGCGGATGCGTCGCTGCTCTTCCTCCTGGTCTTCCGCCGCACGCTGAGCGGCCGCCTTTTTCGCTTCGGCGTCGCGGTCTGCGTCCACGGTCGCCGTGTCGCACGCGTCCAGTTCCGGCGCTCCGGTCTCGTCAGGCTCGGAAGATGTCATGGGCCAACCTTGCTCATGTTGATGCGTACCCGCCATTCCCCGACGACGAGCTCTGGCTAGGATATTCGCCCAAGATGCCTGGTGCTGGGCAGATCAACGCGGTTTAAGGCGCGCAACTCGTGCGTTCGGGCGCCATCGCCTGTGCCGTGGCCCCACGCCGATAGGCCAAAATGCCTCGCATGAACCCAGGCACACGAACCGACACGACCGCCAGCAGCCCGAAGATCGGCTTTGTCTCCCTCGGTTGTCCCAAGGCATTGACCGACTCCGAATTGATCCTCACGCAACTGCGAGCTGAGGGTTATGACACCTCCAAGACCTACGCCGGTGCCGATCTGGTGATCGTCAACACCTGCGGCTTCATTGATGACGCGGTAAAGGAAAGTCTCGACACCATCGGCGAGGCCCTGGCCGCCAACGGCAAGGTCATCGTCACCGGATGCCTGGGTGCGAGAGCCGCCGAGGGTGGCGGCAATCTGGTGCGTGAGATGCACCCGAGCGTGCTGGCAGTCACCGGCCCGCACGCCACCCAAGAGGTGATGGATGCGGTGCACCTGCACGTGCCCAAGCCCCACGATCCTTTCATCGATCTGGTGCCTGCACCTGCCACAGACATCGGCGTCAAACTCACGCCGCGCCATTACGCGTATCTCAAGATCAGCGAGGGCTGTAACCACCGCTGCACGTTTTGCATCATCCCGAGCATGCGTGGCGGTCTGGTCTCGCGGCCCATCGGCGATGTGCTGGGCGAGGCGCAGCGGTTGTTCGAATCCGGTGTCAAGGAACTGCTGGTCATCAGCCAGGACACCAGCGCTTACGGCGTGGATGTGAAGTACCGCACCGGTTTCTTCGATGGCAAGCCGGTCAAGACGCGCATGTTCGATCTGTGCGCCAAGCTGGGCGAGCTGGCCGCGGCTCACGGTGCCTGGGTGCGCCTGCACTACGTCTACCCCTATCCACATGTCGACGAGGTTCTGCCGCTGATGGCCGAAGGTCTGGTGCTGCCTTACCTCGATGTGCCGCTGCAGCACTCGCACCCGGACGTGCTCAAGCGCATGAAGCGGCCCGCCAGCGGCGAACGCAACCTCGAGCGCATCCAGCGCTGGCGCGAGGCCTGCCCCGAGATCGTCATCCGCAGCACCTTCATTGCCGGTTTTCCAGGCGAAACCGAGGACGAGTTCGAGCACTTGCTCGACTTCATGCGGGCTGCCGAGATCGACCGTGCGGGTTGCTTTGCGTACTCGCCAGTCAATGGCGCTGTGGCCAACGAGCTGCCAGGGGCTTTGCCCACCGCTGTGCGCGAAGAACGTCGCGCGCGTTTCATGGAAGTTGCCGAAGCGCTGTCAACCGCCAAGCTTGCGCGGCGCGTTGGAGCCACCATGCAAGTGTTGATCGATTCAGCTCCCGCGCTCGGTCGCCGTGGAGGTGCCGGCCGCAGTTATGCCGATGCCCCCGAGATCGACGGTGTGGTTCAGCTGCTGCCCCCCGACAAGGCCTCCAAGGTTCTGAAGGTGGGCGAGTTCACTCGCGCACGCATCGTCGGCACGCAAGGCCATGACTTGGTCGCGCAGCCCATCTGAGCATGGGCGAAGACGACGCGGTACCCTCGGCCGCCACCGCACTCATTCACCATCCCTACGCGCCGCCAGCGGGTTTCGAGGCGGTGCAGCCGCCGGTGCACAAGGCATCGACGGTGATCTTTCCGCACACGCAGGCACTGCTGGCTCGTGGCTGGAAAGACAAGTCCGGTTACTCCTACGGGCTGCTTGGCACGCCCACCACCTACGTCCTCGAAGAGCGTATTGCCTCACTCGAGGGCGGGTTGCAGACGGTGTTGATGCCCAGTGGTCTGGCGGCGGTGACGCTGGTCGATCTGGCACTGCTGCGCGCCGGCGACGAGGTGCTGATCCCCGACAACGCGTATGGGCCGGGCAAGGATCTGGCTCGAACCGAGCTGGCCCGCTGGGGCATCGGCCACCGCTTTTATGACGCGATGAACGTGGACTCTCTGGCCGCTGCGCTGAGTCCTGCGACCAAGCTGGTGTGGCTCGAGGCTGCCGG
>CANBSV010000108.1 GCA_947372225.1 Burkholderiales bacterium
GCCTCGGTGTACCGGCCGTTGCCGAAGTACTTCATCGACAGGCTGACGCTGCCCACCTGGAACGATTCGGCATGCTGCGGCTTGCGCCCCTGACCGACGATCATCTCGGTCGAGCGCCCGCCAATATCGATCACCAGACGCGGCTGATCCGACGGCTGCAGGCGCGCCACACCGGCAAAGATCAGACGTGCTTCCTCTCGTCCCGACACCACTTCAATCGGGTAGCCCAGCGCGGTCTCGGCTCGGGCCAGGAAAGCGTTTCGATTGCGTGCTTCGCGCAGAGTCTGCGTGGCCACCGCTCGCACTTGCCACGGCGCGTAGCCCTGGAGCCGGCTGGCAAAGCGTTGCAGACACGTCAGGCCGCGCAGCATCGCTTCTTCGGTGAGCAGCCCGTTTTCGTCGAGCCCGGCACCCAACCGAACCGTTTCCTTCAGATAGGAAATGCGGCGGTAGCGCAAGCCTTCGATCTGGCCGATTTCGAGCCGGAAGCTGTTCGACCCCATGTCGATCGCGGCCAGCTGACCGTGCCACTTCGTGACGGCGGGCTCAGCGTGTGCACCGCGTGCAGGCGAGATCAATTCCATGAGAGCCATTGTCAGGGATAACCTCAGGGCGGGTGCCCCGAAAGGGTTCAGCCGCGGGCGATCGGACGGGTCGGATCGGCCGACCATTCGCTCCAGGATCCGGGATACAGCGCAGCACCGTCGAGCCCTGCCACCGACATGGCCAGGAGGTTGTGGCAGGCCGTGACGCCCGAGCCGCATTGGTGAACCACGCGGTCAAGGCTGTTTGCGTGCAGCACGGCCGTGAACTCGGCGCGCAACACGCCGGCCGGTTTGAAATGACCATCCGCCGTGAGGTTGTCCTTGAAGAACCGATTGCACGCACCGGGGATGTGGCCGGCTCGCGCGTCGAGCGGCTCCACCTCGCCGCGAAAGCGCTCAGGTGCTCGCGCATCGATCAGCGCCACATGACCCAGCTGCGCTTGCAGGCCGTCAGCATCGATGGTGGGCGCCATCGGCGAGGGTTCACTGCCGATCGGGTAATCGCTTTGCGGATGTGGCAATACGGGCCCCGATTCCACAGCTCCTCCGACCGCCAGCCAAGCTGCGAAGCCGCCGTCGAGCACCGCCACCGGCGCATGCCCCAGCCAGCGCAGCATCCACCACAACCGGGCGGCGAACATCGACTGCTGTCGGTCGTACACCACCACCTGTGTGTCAGGCGTGATCCCCAGCCGACCGGCCGTGGCAGCGAAGTCGACACGTGGTGGCAGCGGATGACGACCGTTGCGACCGGTGGGCTTGGCCGACAGATCACGTTCGAGGTGCGCGTATGCCGCGTTCGGCAAGTGCGCAGCCAGATGGGCGCGTTCGCCCGAAGTCGCATCGGCAAGATCGAACCCCGCATCGACGATCACCACCGGCACGCCGGCGCGGAGCCAAGACTGCAGCGCGTCGGCAGCGATCAGCGCGGTGTGCGGGCTGTAACTCACGGTCAGATCGCTGCCGCCCTCGGCGGCGGGCCTGCCGGAGGGCGATCGGCGGTGTGCTGCAACTGAGCGTCCATCGTCTTGCGGTACCAGAGGTGGAACTGCTCCATGCCGTCTTCCATGGGGCTTTGGTACGGCCCCGACTCGTGGTCGCCGCGGGCCCACAGGGCGGCGCGGCCCTGATCCATGCGCAACGCGATCTCGTCGTCCTCGACGCAGGTCTCGAGGTAGGCCGCTTGCTGCGTGTCCATGTACTCGCGCTCGAACGCGGCGATTTCCTCGCGGTAATAGAACTCGACCACGTTGGTGGTGTGCCGCGGGCCGCGCGGGTACAGCGTCGACACCACCAGCGTGTTCGGGTACCACTCGATCATCACGCCGGGGTAGTAGGTGAGCCAGATCGCGCCGTGCTTGGGCGCGCGTCCGTCGTGGTTTTCCTGCTGATAGCGCAGCACCTCATCGTGCCAGCGCCGGTACACATCGGAGCCGGCCCGCCCGAGCGCCTCGCCCGAGGACGTGGCCACGCCCACGGTTTGCACCGAGTAGTTGCCGCCGATTTCCCAGCGCAGATCGTCGGTCGTGACGAAGTTGCCCAGCCCGGGGTGGAACGGACCGACGTGGTAGTCCTCGAGGTAGACCTCAATGAAGGTCTTCCAGTTGTATTCGCACTCGTGCACATGAACCCGGTCGAGCACATGGCCGGAGAAATCGAGATCGGCGCGCGGCCCCAGCGCGGCCAGATCGGCGGCGATGTCGCGGCCGTTGTCTTCAAAAACCAAACCGTTCCAACTGCGCGTGCGGTAGTTGTTCAGGTGCAGGCAAGGCGATTCGGCGAAGTGCGGCGCACCGATCAGCTCGCCTTTGAGGTCGTAGGTCCATCTGTGCAACGGGCACACGATGTTCGTTCGTGTGTTGCCTCGCCCGTGGAGCATGAGCGCTTGCCGGTGCCGGCACACGTTGGAGATCAGCTCAACGCCGGTGGGGGTGCGCACCAGCACCCGGCCATCGGCTTCCTGGGGCAGCGTGTAGTAGTCACCGGGCTGCGGCACCGACAACTCGTGGCCGAGGTAGCGCGGTCCGTGTCGAAACAGGGTGTCGGCTTCGTGCTGAAAAAGCGCTTCGTCGAAATACGCCGACGGTGGCAACGGCAGGGCATTGCGGCCCGCGAGGTGTCCTGCGCCAAGGGCTGGGACGCCGCGCGTGACTGACAGATCGGACATGTTGGTTCGGATCTCCTGGGCTGGATCGGCGGCGATGAGCCATCGGGCCACGGTCGCGTGGGCCAGCGACCGCATCAAACGCGGGGGAGCCGCACGCGCCTCCGCAGCCCCCGATTTTAGGCTTCGCGGTCCCCCGGCTCTGTGCTGGTGCCCGTGGTTCCCCGAACGTCATGCCGGCGGGGCTGCTGTCTACAATCCGCCAGCCTTTCCAGACCCATGCCCAAGACCTCATCCACCCCTGCCAAAAGCGCCGCCCAGCAGGCTGCCCCGGAGCCGATGCCCGAGACCTACGAGGCGGCGATGGCCGAGCTCGAAGCGCTGGTCGTGGCCATGGAGGCCGGTCAATTGCCGCTGGACCAACTGCTTGACAAGTACCGCCGTGGTGCCGAGTTGCTCAACTCATGCCGTGCGCGCCTCGAAGCGGTCGAGCAGCAGGTCAAGGTGCTCGAGGACGGCCAGCTCAAACCCTGGGTTGCCTCGTGAGCGATCGATCCGAATTTGACGCCTGGGCGCGTGAGCAACTGGCGGCGGTCGAAGACTGCCTGTCGCGCTGGGTGCCCGCTGATGCCCCTGCCGGTCTGGGCGAGGCGATGCGCTACGGCGTGCTCGATGGTGGCAAGCGGTTGCGCCCGCTGCTCGCACTGGCTGCGGCCCATGCGGTCGGCGCGTCGCGCGTGGCCGCATTGCGCGCAGCCTGCGCGGTTGAATTGATCCACGCCTA
Organism: Burkholderiales bacterium; assembly: GCA_947372225.1. Lineage (GTDB taxonomy): Bacteria > Pseudomonadota > Gammaproteobacteria > Burkholderiales > Burkholderiaceae_C > PBB1. The sequence continues at coordinate 3,434 of CANBSV010000108.1, forward strand.
TTCGCTGGTCCACGACGACATGCCGTGCATGGACAACGACGTGCTGCGCCGCGGCAAGCCCACGGTGCATGTGCAGTTCGGCGAGGCCCAGGCGATGCTCGCCGGTGACGCCATGCAGGCGCTGGCCTTCGAGGTGCTCACGCCCGAGTCCGACGCCAGCATGCCACTCGCGCTGCAGGCGCGTTTGTGCGCCTTGCTGGCCCGTGCTGCCGGCTACTCGGGGATGGCCGGCGGTCAGGCGATCGATCTGGCCAGCGTGGGCTGCCCGCTCGACGAGCAAACCCTGCGCGACATGCACCACCGCAAGACGGGCGCTTTGCTGCGCGTGAGCGTGCTGATGGGCGCGGCCTGCGGCGATATCGATGAGCGGGTGCGCGATGCGCTGGCCGTCTATGGCGATGCGCTCGGCCTGGCGTTTCAGGTGGTCGACGACGTCCTTGACGTGACGCAGGACTCCGGCGTGCTGGGCAAGACGGCCGGCAAGGACGTCGATGCCAACAAGCCGACCTACGTCAGCCTGATGGGCCTGGATGCCGCCATGCGCCACGCCCGCGAACTGCGGGACCGCGCTCATGCGGCGCTGGCGCAGTCCGGGTTGGCGGACACGGTGTGGCTCGGCCGTCTGGCCGACAAGGTGGTTGAACGGGACAGTTGACGATGACAAACGAGTTGCTCAATTCCATCGAATCGCCCGCTGACGTGCGCCGGCTGTCGCGAAGCCAGTTGCACACGCTGGCTGGTGAATTGCGCGACTACCTGCTGCACAGCGTGTCGCAAACCGGCGGCCACCTGTCGTCCAACCTGGGCACCGTCGAACTCACCATCGCCTTGCATCATGTGTTCAACACGCCGCATGACCGCATCGTGTGGGACGTGGGCCACCAGACCTACCCGCACAAGATCCTGACCGGCCGGCGCGACCGCATGCACACGCTGAGGCAACTCGGTGGCATCAGCGGGTTTCCGCGCCGCGACGAGAGCGAGTACGACACGTTCGGCGTGGGCCATTCCTCGACCTCGATTTCTGCCGCGCTGGGCATGGCGGTGGCTTCCCGTTTGCAAGGCGAGTCGCGCAAGGCGGTGGCGGTGATCGGGGACGGCGCCATGAGCGCCGGCATGGCCTTCGAGGCGCTGAACAACGCCGGGGTCGGGGGGGCGGATCTGCTGGTCATCCTCAACGACAACGACATGTCGATCTCGCCGCCCGTGGGCGCGCTCAATCGGTATCTGGCCCGGCTCATGAGCGGGCGCTTCTACGCCAACGCCCGGGACACCGCCAAGTCGATGCTCAAGAACGCGCCGCCGCTGCTTGAGCTGGCCCGCCGCTTCGAGTCGCACGCCAAGGGCATGGTCGTGCCTGGCACGATCTTCGAGGAGTTCGGCTTCAACTACGTCGGCCCGATCGACGGTCACGATCTCGACGCGCTCGTGCCCACGCTGGAAAACCTGCGCCATCTCAAGGGCCCGCAGTTTCTGCACGTCGTCACCAAGAAGGGCTACGGCTACCAGCTGGCCGAGAACGACCCGATCGCGTACCACGGGCCCAGCAAGTTCAACCCATCGGAGGGCATCAAGGCTGCAGCGCCCGGCAAACCGACCTTCACCCAGGTGTTTGGCAGTTGGCTGTGCGACATGGCCGAAGCCGATACCCGTTTGGTGGGCATCACGCCGGCCATGCGTGAAGGCTCGGGCATGGTCGAGTTCGAGAGGCGCTTTCCGAGCCGCTATTTCGACGTGGGTATTGCCGAGCAGCATTCGGTGACCTTCGCCGCCGGTCTGGCTTGCGAGGGCCTGAAGCCGGTGGTGGCGATCTACTCCACCTTCTTGCAGCGCGCCTACGACCAGTTGATCCACGATGTGGCGATCCAGAACCTGCCGGTGGTGTTCGCGCTGGATCGCGCGGGGCTGGTCGGCGCCGACGGTGCCACGCACGCAGGCAACTACGACATTGCCTTCTTGCGCTGCATTCCGAACATGAGCGTGATGACGCCGGCCGACGAAAACGAGTGCCGGCAGCTGCTTTACACCGCTTACCTGCAAGACCACCCGACCGCCGTGCGCTACCCGCGCGGCAAGGGGGTCGGCGTCGAGATCGAGCCTCAGATGACCGCCATCCCGCTGGGCAAGGGCGAGGTGCGCCGAAGCGCCGGCGCGGCGGGTGGCACGGGTGGCCTGCAAGGCCAGCGCGTTGCGATCCTCGCCTTTGGCACCTTGCTCTACCCGTCGCTGGCGGTGGCCGAGCGTCTGGATCTGAGCGTGGCCAACATGCGCTTTGCCAAGCCGCTGGATGCCCAATTGGTGGCCGAGCTGGCGCGCAGCCACGATGCCCTGGTCACGGTGGAAGACGGCTGCCTGATGGGCGGCGCGGGTTCGGCGGTGGCTGAGGCGCTGCAGCACGCCGGTCTGACGATTCCCGTACTGCACCTGGGTCTGCCCGATGAGTTCATCGAACAAGGCGATCCGGTGGCGCTGATGAGTCAGTTGGGCCTCGACGCTGCGGGCATCGAGCGCTCCATCCTCGCGCGCTTCGGGCGTGACGCAGTGCAGGCGTGAGCCTGACGGCACCGGGTCCGCTCGCGGTGCTTTGAGACTCAGCGGCGCCGTCACTCCATGGCCGGCCACCGTCACTCGATCGGTACCACGACCTTTGTTTTCTACGACCTGAAGACGCTGCTGGCGCGTGCCACGCCCGAGCGTTCGGGCGATCACCTGGCCGGCGTGGCCGCGGCCTCGGCCGCCGAGCGCGCCGCCGCGCAGCGGGCTCTGGCCGACGTGCCGCTGCGCCGGTTCCTGAGCGAGTCGGTGGTGCCTTACGAGACCGACGAGATCACGCGGCTGATCATCGACACCCACGATGCGCGAGCCTTCGCAGCCGTGGCGCATCTGACCGTGGGCGGTTTGCGCGAGTGGCTGCTGAGCGACGCGGCCGACGGCGCGGCGCTGGCCGCGCTGGCACCCGGCCTCACGCCCGAGATGGCTGCGGCGGTGTCCAAGATCATGCGCAATCAGGACCTGATCGCGGTATCGCGCAAGGTGCAGGTGACCACCCGCATGCGCAGCACGATAGGCTTGGCCGGCCGGCTGTCGACGCGGCTGCAGCCCAACCACCCGACCGACGACACCGCCGGCATCGCGGCCAGCTTGCTCGACGGTTTGCTGCTGGGCAGCGGCGACGCGGTGATCGGCATCAACCCGGTCAGCGACAACGTGCCGCAGGTCATGCGATTGCTGCACATGCTCGACGCGGTGATCCAGCGCTACGGCATCCCCACACAGTCGTGCGTGCTGACCCATGTGACCAACACGCTGGCGGCGATCGAGCGCGGTGCGCCGGTCGACCTGGTGTTTCAGTCGATCGGCGGCACGCAGGCCACCAACACCAGCTTCGGCATCGACCTGGCGGTGCTGGCCGAGGCGCGCACGGCCGCGCTGTCGCTGCGACGCGGGGCGGAGGTTGACGGGCAGATCGGCGACAACGTCATGTATTTCGAGACCGGGCAGGGCAGCGCACTGTCGGCCAACGCCCACCATGGCTGCGATCAACAGACGATCGAAGCGCGCGCCTACGCGGTGGCGCGCCACTTCAAGCCGCTGCTGGTCAACACCGTGGTCGGTTTCATCGGCCCCGAGTACCTGTACGACGGCAAGCAGATCATCCGTGCCGGTCTCGAAGACCACTTCTGCGGCAAGCTGCTCGGGCTGCCGATGGGCTGCGACATCTGCTACACCAACCACACCGAAGCCGACCAGAACGACATGGACGTGCTGCTCACCGTGCTGGGTGTGGCCGGCTGCAGTTTCATCATGGGCGTGCCCGGCTCCGACGACGTGATGCTGAATTACCAGACCACCTCGTTCCACGATGCCCTGTACGCGCGCCGCGTGCTCGGGCTGCGAGCGGCCCCCGAGTTCGAGGGCTGGCTCGAGCGCATGGGCGTGTTCCAGCCCGGCGAGGCCGCCCGGTTGATCGACCACGCGAGCGGCTTGCCTCCGGCCTTCGAGCGTTCGCTGGCTGACGTGGCTGGCACATCGGTCGCCGTGAATCCGCTGCATGCGCTGCGCCAGTTCACGCCGGCGCGCATCGGCCTCGGGCGCACCGGCGTGAGTTTGCCCACCGGGGCGCAGTTGGAGTTTCAGCAGGCCCATGCGCAAGCGCGCGACGCGGTGCATCGCCCTCTCGACGTCGACGCCCTGTGCGCCGAGATCGAGGCGCTGGGACTGACCCCACTGGCGCTGCACAGCGCGGCCGCCACGCGCACGATTTACCTGCAGCACCCGGACCTGGGTCGCCGGCTCGGCACCGCATCCCGCCAGCGGCTTGACGCGGCACGCGCCGAACGTCATGCCCGAGGCGTGCGCTCGCACGACATCGCCTTTGCGGTGGTCGACGGGTTGTCAGCGCTGGCGGTGCAACGCCACAGCGCACCGCTGCTGACCGAAGTGTTGGCCCGACTCAACCCGCTGGCCCATGGCGACGCGACACCCGCCGCGCCGCGCTGGAGCATCGCCCCGGTGGCCGTGGTCGAGCAAGGCCGCGTGGCGGTGGGCGACGACATCGGCGAGCTGCTCGACAGCCGCATCGTGGTCGTTCTGATCGGCGAGCGCCCGGGCCTGAGCTCACCCGACAGCCTGGGCATTTACTTCACGTGGGAGCCGCGCCCCGGGCGCAACGACGCCGAGCGCAACTGCATCTCCAACGTGCGCCCCGAAGGTCTGGGCTACCGCGATGCCGCCGAGCGGCTGGCGTACCTGCTCGATCAGGCCCGCACCCGAGGGCTCACTGGCGTCGGCTTGAAGGACGAGAGCGGATCAGGCAGTGTGGCGATGGCGACCAGGCCGAACTTTCTGCTGGGCGAGCGTTGAGCCGCCAAGTGTGGCGACTCAACAGCTCTGTGGGCTCAGCGCACCACCAACCCCACCGGTCCTTCGCTGACTTCGCCGATCACCGCGGCCTGGTCGAAGCCTTGCCGGGCAAAGATGGCCAGCACGGCGTCGACCGCGTCGGTGCTGCACGACACCAGCAGCCCGCCGCTGGTTTGCGGGTCGTGGAGCAAAGCGGTGTCGATGTCGGCAAAGCCTGCGGGCAGGGTGATCTGCGCGGCGTTGGCCGCGGCGTTGCGGCCCGATGCGCCGGTGACCATGCCCTGTGAGGCCAATTC
>CANBSV010000109.1 GCA_947372225.1 Burkholderiales bacterium
CCGTAGCGCTTGTCCTCAGGCGCCACGAGCCATACGCCGCTCTCGTGCAACAGGCGGCCAATGATGGGTGCCTTCTTGCGCTCGATGATCTCGAGCACGCGGGCTTCGGGCCGGCCCTTGCGATCAAAGCGGGTGATGCGCGCTTTGACTCGATCGCGGTGCAGCACCGCACGCATTTCCTGCTGGGAGAGATACAGATCGGGCTGTCCGTCGTCACGGATGACGAAGCCGTGTCCGTCGCGGTGGCCTTGAACGATGCCTTCGACCTCGCTCATCAGGTCAGCGCCGATGGTGCCCGATGACTGCTTATTGGATTTTTCGATGATAAACTTTCAGGCTTCCTGAAGGCCCAGGTGGCGGAATTGGTAGACGCACTAGTTTCAGGTACTAGCGAGTAACTTCGTGGAGGTTCGAGTCCTCTCCTGGGCACCAAATATAACTAAGCCAGCTTTCGCTGGCTTCGTTGTTTCTGGACCGCGAACAGCTGATTCAGATCGAGAATTTCTTCGCCAGGCCGTCCGGCCGCAAGGCGTCGTATTCCTCAAATGGCTGATGAATCCAGGGACTGGTGGGTAGCAGTTCGACGTGGTAATCGGGCACGTAACACGACCTGCCCTTGGTCCAGATCACAGCGGATCGCAGCTCACTGATGGCAGGCATGCCGCGAAGTCGCTCAACGACAGCACGCAGGGTCACCCCTGAGTCGGCCAAGTCATCAACCAGCAACACGCGCCCGCCCAGTTCGCCTTGCGGCAAGGTGATGTACGTGGCCATGTCGAGGCGACCCTGCACCGACCCCGAGTGGTCGCGGTACGAACTGGTCGAGAGAATCCCCAACGGCTTGTCAAACACGCGTGAGAGGACGTCGCCGGGGCGCATCCCTCCCCGAGCGAGACACAGGATCTGATCAAACTGCCACCCCGAGGCGTGAATCTTCAATGCCAGACGCTCGGTGAGCATGTGGTACTCGTCCCAGGAGACGTACAGGTGCTTGCCGTCGTCGGTCAGCATGAAAGGCGTTCGTTGGACCGGCGGGGTTGGCTAGGCGTCATTGAGATCAGTTCTGGTAGGGGTGCCGCAACAAGATGGTGTGATCACGATCAGGACCCGTAGAGACCATGTCGATCGGTGCTCCGATGAAAGACTGAACGCGCTCCAGGTAGCGCCGGGCATTGATGGGCAGAGCGTCCCAGGTTGTCGCGCCAAAAGTCGTCTCGTTCCATCCCGGGAATGACTCGTAGATCGGAACACAGGCCTTGATGTCGTCGGCATCAAGCGGAAGGATACCCACTCGCGAACCATGCAGTTCGTAACCCACGCAGACGTTAATCTCGGACAGTCCGTCCAGCACGTCGAGCTTGGTGATACACAGCCCGGACACGCCATTGATGATGATCGCTCGCTTGAGCGCTGCCGCGTCGAGCCAGCCGCAGCGGCGTGGCCGGCCGGTGACAGTGCCGCGCTCCTGACCGACCGTAGACAGGTGGTGACCGACGGTGCCCGGCTCGTCCATCGGCAACTCGGTCGGGAAAGGACCGCTGCCCACGCGGGTGGTGTATGCCTTGGTGATGCCCAGGATGTAGTGCAGGAGATCGGGCCCCACGCCCGCGCCTGCGGCCGCATTGCCGGCCACGCAGTTGCTTGAGGTCACATACGGGTAGGTGCCGTGGTCGATGTCCAGCAGCGTGCCTTGCGCGCCTTCGAACAGCAGGTTGGCCCCTGCCCGGTTGGCCGTGTGCAGCGCATAGCCCACGTCGGCCATCATGGGCTTGATTTGCTCGGCCGCTGCCATCGCCATGTCGAAGATGGGTTGAAACTCGAGCGCCGCCGAGTTCAGGTAGCCCGCCAACGCGAAGTTGTGCAAGGACAGCAGCTCGCGAAGTTTCTCGGCAAAGCGCTCGGGGTGCTTCAGGTCCTGAACGCGCAGGGCCCGGCGCGCCACCTTGTCTTCATAGGCCGGGCCGATGCCCTTGCCGGTGGTGCCGATCTTGCCCGCACCGCTGGTCTCGCGCAGCGCCTCGCGGGCCTTGTCGACCTCCACATGGAACGGCAGGATGAGCGGGCACGACTCGCTGATGAAAAGCCGGGACCGAACATCAAGGCCGATGGCCTCAAGCCGGGCGATCTCGAGCAGAAGATGGGATGGGTCGACCACCACGCCGTTGCCGATGTAACAAGCCACGCCGTCGCGCATGATGCCCGAGGGGATCAATTGCAAGGCCGTCTTCACGCCCTTGATCACCAGCGTGTGTCCGGCGTTGTGGCCGCCTTGAAAACGCACCACGCCCTGAGCGTGGTCGGTGAGCCAGTCGACCACCTTGCCCTTACCCTCGTCGCCCCACTGGGTTCCGACGACCACCACATTGCGGCCGGCTACGCCGGATTGAGACTCACGCATCACTTGTTCACCCAGAAAAAAACCGGCGCCATGCCGGCTACATCACAAAACCCTGACGACCCAATTCGAACCGTCAAACACCAGCTCGCGGTCGCAGCCTTGACCCTCCAACTCATGCCCTGGCAAAAGGCACACCACCGCCTCGCCCCGTTGGCGCAATTGGCGCACGGCGGCTCGCAAGGCGGGATCCTCCGACCACGGCGCGCGGATCATCGGCGCCGCATGATCAACGTCGAGGCGCTCGGCCAGTTCCTTCAGATCAACCACGCTGAAGCCAACTGCAGGGCGACTGCGGCCGAAGACGGCGCCCACCTCGTCGTAGCGTCCACCTCGAACCAGTGCATCACTGGAGCCTGGGGCATAGACCGCGAAGCGCGCACCGCTGTAGTAGGCAGAGCCTCCCAGATCGGCCAGATCGAAACCCACCCGCACGTCGGGGTAGGCCTCGCGGACATGATGCGCGAGCAAGCGCAGATCGCTCAGCGCAGCAGTGATGAGCGGTTGATCCGGCAGCGACCGTTCGGCCTCGTTGAGGACCTCGTCATCGCCATAAAAACGCAGCAACGCATGCAAAGCCCCTTGCACGGCAGGAGGCAGGCCATTCGACAACTCGTCCAAAAGCGCACCGTCCTTGCCGGCCAAGGCATCAATCAGCGCGGAGGTCTGTGCAGCATCGACAGGCAGACCGACGAGCAGGCCACGCACGATGCGCGCGTCGCTCATGTCGAGCGTGGCGTCCTGAAGCCCCACGGCCTTCACGCAATCGAGCGCCAAGTCGATCACCTCTAGATCGGCTTCGAGCCCGCCGTGACCGAAGATTTCTGCCCCGAACTGCAAAGGCTCGCGCGTGCCATGCAGCCCGGAAGGCAAGGTGTTCAACAACGGACCACAGTAGCAAAGGCGCGTCACGCCTTCGCGGTTGAGCAGGTGCGCATCGATGCGCGCGACCTGCGGCGTGCTGTCCGCCCGAATGCCCACCGTCCGACCGCTGAGTTGGTCTACGAGCTTGAAGGTGCGCAAATCCAGCTCGCGCCCTGTGCCGCTGAGCAACGACTCGAGGTGTTCGAGCAACGGAGGGATCACCAACTCAAAGCCGTAGTGGCCCGCAACATCGAGCAGACTGCGTCGCATGCGCTCCACATGTCTGGCGCGGGCGGGCAAAACGTCAGCGATGTGCTCAGGCAGCAGCCAAGCAGACACCATGAAAGTCACCAGCCTGTTAAAAGGGAGATTGTAGAAAGCCGCAGCAGCGGCGACGGATCAGGGCAGCGAAAAGATCAGCAAGGCGCCACCGATCAGTAGCGCCAGCAGCCCCATAAACCGCAACTGCCCATCGGCCAGCTTGGCAGCGTGCTCAAAGACGGACCGCCAGCGTTGAGGGCTTATCAAGGGCAGCAGCCCCTCGAGCACGAGCATCAAACCCGCCGCGCAAAGCAGCAAGCTCCAGAAATCGCCCGAATCGATCACTTGGTGGGCGTTGTGTTGCCACGCATGGCTTTGAAGAACTCGCTCGATGGATCGACCACCATCACGTCGGTCTTGTTCCGGAAGCTGGTGCGGTAAGCCTCAAGGCTGCGATAGAACTGCGCGAATTGCGGATCACGACCAAACGACTCTGCATAAAGTGCAGAAGCCTTGGCGTCGCCCTCACCCTTAACCTTTTGCGCATCCCGGTAGGCCTCGGCCACAATCACTTCCCGCTGCCGGTCGGCATCAGCGCGAATCTTCTCGGCTTCTGCAGCACCCGTTGAACGCAGTTCATTGGCGACTCGCTTGCGCTCGGACTCCATGCGCCGGTACACCGAGTCGGTGATGTTCGAGGAGAAATCGACCCTCTTGATGCGCACATCAACGATCTCGATGCCGAACGACTTGGCCTCATCACCCAGCCGCATGCGCACGCCTTGCATCACACGATCGCGGTCGGTGGCCAGCATGGCCTGAACGGTGCGCTTGGTCACCTCTTCGTTGAAGGCCGCCTGAACGATCGGGCTGAGACGGCTTTCGACATTTCGCATGTCCACGCCGTTGTTGCGTATGAACTGGCGTGCGTCAGTGACCCGCCATTTGACCAGCCAGTCGATCACCAGACTCTTTTTCTCGGCGGTGAAGATGGGACGGGTTTCAGGGCTGTCCAGCGTTTGCGTGCGACGGTCGATGAAGACCACGTTTTGCAACGGGGGCGGCAGCTTGAACTTGAGCCCCGGTTCGGTGACGACTTCCTTGATTTCGCCCAGAGCGTAGATCACGGCGAACTGGCGCTGATCAACGATAAACAGGGTCGAGAACGCCACCATCAGCACGATCAGCGCGCCAACGACATAAAAGCCTATGCGGTTCATGAGATTTCGTTCCGTAGGGGTTCAGCGACCTTCGCGGTCACGGCCGCGTTGAGCGTCGCGCGATCGAGGGTCAACGGCGGCAGGCTGAGCAGGCGCGGGCGCGGGAGTGCTCTCGCCTGCAGTTGGCGCGCCCGGAGTCGGGGCAACGCCGGCTTGCTGCATCAGCTTGTCGAGGGGAAGGTAGAGCAAGTTGGAGTTGCCGTGGCTGTCCACGAGCACCTTGCTGACATTCGAATAAACCTGCTGCATCGCATCGATGTAAAGCCGGTCACGAGTCACTACCGGTGCTTTCTTGTACTCGACCAGCACACTGGAAAATCGCTCCGAGTCGCCTTCAGCCTGCGCCACAACCCGCGACTTGTAGCCTTCGGCCTCCTCGCGCAGCCGCGCTGCCGTCCCTTGGGCTTTCGGAATGACGTCATTGGCGTAGGCCTGACCTTCATTTTTCAGTCGTTCGCGGTCGGCCCCGGCCTTGAACGCATCATCGAAGGACGCCTGAACCTGATCGGGTGCCTGCACGTTCTGCACGTTCACGTTGACCAGAAGAATGCCGGTGTTGAGGCGATCAACCTGAGTCTGAATCGACTTGACCAACTCATTGGCAATCGCATCACGCTGCTCGTAGAGAACGGAATCCATGGTGCTCTTGCCGACGATCTCGCGCACCGCCGACTCGGCGGCCTGAACCACGGCGTCATCAGGATTGCGGTTTTCGAAGAGGTACGCGCGGGCGTCCTTCAAGCGGTATTGAACCGTGAAGCGGATGTCCACGATGTTCTCGTCCTGCGTCAGCATGGACGAGTCCCGCAGCCCGGTGCTTTGCACCACCGAGTTGCGCCCGACCTCAACCGAGCGAAGCTGCGTCACGGCCACTGTTTCACTGGCCTGGAACGGGTACGGCATGCGCCACTGGATGCCGGCGTCGGCGGTATGGCTGAATTTGCCGAATGATGTGACCACCGCCTGTTGGCCTTCTTGGACGATGAAGAAACCGCTGCCCAGCCACAGCAACGCAATCACCCCCACGATGAGGCCCACACCGATACCAGCACCCTTCAGGTCTGGCGGCAAGCCGCCATCACCGGAGCCTTGCGGGCGAGGCGCACCCGGCTTGCCCGAGAACATGCCACTGAGCTTTCTGTTGAAGTCGCGCCACAGTTCGTCAAGGTCCGGAGGGCCATCACCCTTGCTCCAGATGAGGCCCGAAAGCGCCTTGAAGCTGCGCAAAAGGATCGACCCGTGACGGGTTTGATCCGAGTCTTGTGTCATTCGGCTGGTCTTCATGCAGTGAGGGGATGAGTCCCGTTGAAAGCTGTGAATGTTTCGGGCATCGCGGGGTCGCAAGGCGACGACTGGTCCAAATTTGGAACTGCCGGATCCAAGCACCAGTCGCCAGAGGCAACCGCGCTCGCATCGGCAATCAATTGACGAAGCGCATCAATGCCCTGCCCATCCACCGCACTGATAAACACGCGGGGCAAACTGCGGCCATCGGCAAGCATGATCGCATCCACGGCGGCACGCGGCATCTGATCAGCCTCAAGCCGATCCACCTTATTGAATACGAGCAACTGCGGAACGTCTCCGGCACCGATGCTGTCGAGCACTCGCTGCACCTCGGCAACCTGGTCGTCACGGTTGGGGCTGGAAGCATCGATCACGTGCAGCAGCAGATCGGCCTGCGCAGCCTCCTGCAGCGTGGCCTCGAAGGCTTCAACCAGCTTGTGCGGCAGATCGCGAATGAAACCGACAGTGTCGGACAGTGCCACGGTGCGGCCGCTTTGCGCGATGTGCATCTGCCTGGTGGTCGTGTCGAGCGTGGCAAAAAGTTGGTCGGCCGCATAGGCTCGCGCCTTCACGAGCACATTGAACAGTGTCGATTTGCCCGCATTGGTGTACCCGACCAGCGATACGCGAAACGTCTGACTGCGTTCTCGCGAGCGGCGTTGTGTATTGCGCTGGCGCTTGACCTTGACCAGACGCTCCTTCACCGACTTGATGCGTTCGCCGATCATGCGCCGGTCGAGCTCAATTTGCGCCTCGCCCGGGCCCCCGCGATTGCCGATGCCGCCACGCTGACGCTCCAAATGGCTCCAGCGACGCACCAGCCGAGTCGACAGGTACTGCAGTCGCGCCAGTTCCACCTGCAATTTGCCCTCGTGGCTTTGCGCTCGATCGGCAAAGATTTCCAGGATCAACATGGTTCGATCGGCCACAGCCACGCCAAGGTGACGCTCTAGATTGCGCTGTTGCGCTGCACCTAACGCCTGATCGAACAGAACCACCTCAGCGCGATGCATGTCGACCATCAGTTTGATCTCATCGGCCTTCCCGCTGCCGACGAACAGGGCAGGATCGGGGCTCTTGCGGCGCGCGATGACGCGAGCCACCGGCAAGTCCCCTGCGGATTCGGCAAGCAACGCAAGCTCGTCGAGCGACTCGTCAAACGCAGTAGCCCGCCCGATTTCGACGCCAACCAGGATGGCGCGCGCCGGGCCCGATCCGTCCAACAGCACTGGATCAGAACTCAAGACTCGGCCCAGACGTGACGGACCACGACGGCTGCCTTCAATTCAACTCCGACGTCTCGGCCGCGCTGAAGTTGACGGCCCGCCCCGGCACCACCGTAGAAATGGCGTGCTTGTAGACCATCTGGGTCACGGTGTTGCGTAACAGGACCACGTACTGGTCAAACGATTCAATGTGGCCTTGGAGCTTGATGCCGTTCACGAGATAAATCGACACGGGAACGTGCTCTTTGCGAAGCAGGTTCAGGAATGGATCCTGCAGGAGTTGGCCTTTGTTGTTCACGATATCCTCCGTGTTCGAAGCTATTGGGAAAGGAACATAACACAGCGTTTCACGGCGTACCGAGCCGGGTAGAAATGCCCTCAGTCCTTGTCATCAAATGGATTTTTCCCGGACCTCATCTCGATACGAAGGGGTGTTCCGGTGAGCTTGAAGTGGTCGCGAATTCGCCCCTCCAGGAACCGCTTGTAGGCTTCTGTCACGTGCTCCAGCGAATTTCCGTGGACCACCACGATGGGTGGATTCATGCCGCCTTGGTGGGCATAGCGCATCTTGGGCCGGAACATTCCAGCTCGCTTGGGCGCCTGGTGTTCGATGGCATCGAGCAGCAAGCGCGTGAGGACAGGCGTTGGCATCTTTCGAATGGCCGACGCGTGAGCGTCGGCAATGGCCTTCCACACCGGAGCCAGTCCCTGCCGCCTGATGGCTGAAATGTTCATCACAGGCGCGAACTTCAAGAAGGCCAGCCGCTGTTCGATCGAGCGCTGCAGCAGTTGCTTCTGGTAGTCGTCGACAGCGTCCCACTTGTTGACCGCAATCACGACGGCGCGGCCACTTTCCAGGATGTAGCCGGCAATGTGTGCGTCCTGCTCGCTGACACCCTGTGTGGCGTCAAGCAGCAACAGCACGACGTTCGCATCGGCGATGGCCTGCAACGTCTTGACCACCGAGAACTTCTCGATCGCCTCGAACACCTTGCCCTTGCGACGCAAGCCGGCCGTGTCGATCAACTCGAACTTTTGACCTTGACGCTCGAACGGCACGGTGATGGCATCGCGCGTGGTACCCGGCATGTCGAAGGCGACCAACCGCTCTTCGCCAAGCCAAGTGTTAATGAGCGTGGATTTGCCGACGTTCGGGCGCCCCGCCACGGCCAAGCGTATGGGAGCGTCCTCTTCGGGCTCTGGATCGTCGTGCGGAAAGTCAAAGCCGGCAAGCACAGCGTCCGTCAGACTGCGGATGCCCTGCCCGTGAGCCGACGAGATAGGGTGGGGTTCGCCCATACCCAACTCGAAAAACTCACCC
>CANBSV010000110.1 GCA_947372225.1 Burkholderiales bacterium
TTGTCGCCCAGGCCTTCGACGTCCATCGCGCGGCGTCCGGCAAAGTGCAGGATCGCTTCCTTGCGCTGCGCCGGGCAGGTCAGGCCACCCGTGCAGCGCCAGTCGACCTCGCCTTCTTCTCGGGCGATCGGGCTGCCGCACACCGGGCACTGGCCGCCCAGCCGCTGGTACAGATCGAAGGGCTCGCCACGCGCCGCGGCATCGGCGGCAGATGGGGATTCATGCACCACGCCCACCACCTGCGGAATCACGTCGCCGGCGCGCCGCACGATCACGGTGTCGCCCACGCGCACATCGCGGCGGCGCACCTCGTCTTCGTTGTGCAGCGTGGCATTGCTCACCGTGGTGCCGCCCACGAACACGGGATCGAGCTTGGCCACCGGCGTGAGCTTGCCGGTGCGCCCGACCTGGATGTCGATGCCCAGCAGCCGCGTCATCTGCTCCTGTGCCGGGTACTTGTGCGCCACCGCCCAGCGCGGCTCGCGGGTCACGAAACCCAGCCTTTGCTGCAGCGCGCGGTCGTTGACCTTGTAGACCACGCCATCGATGTCGAACGGCAAGGCATCGCGCTTCGCACCGACAGCCGCATGAAAGGCCACCAGGCCGTCTGCCCCGTGCAACACCGCACGCTCGTCGCACACCGGCAGGCCCATGGCCGCCAGCGCATCAAGCAGCGAACTGTGGGTGACCGGCAGCGCGGCGTTGTCGACGCCCCAGCCGCGCACTTCGCCCAGGCCATAGGCAAAAAAGCTCAGCGGGCGCCGCGCCGCGATCGCCGGGTCGAGCTGGCGCACGGCGCCGGCCGCCGCATTGCGCGGGTTGACGAAGGTCTTCTCGTTCCTGGCGCCGTGGGCGATGAGCTCGCGCTGGCGCTCGTTGAGCGCTTCGAAGTCGTCACGGCGGATGTAGACCTCGCCACGCACTTCGAGCACCTCGGCAGCGACGCCGCGCAGCCGGCGCGGGATCTGCGCGATGGTGAAGATGTTCTGGGTCACGTCCTCGCCGGTCTCACCGTCACCGCGCGTGGCCGCTTGGACCAGCAGGCCGTTCTCGTAGCGCAGGTTCATCGCCAGGCCGTCGAACTTCAGCTCGGCGGCGTAGTCAACCGGCGCATCGGTGTCGGTGAGCGCCAGCTCGCGGCGCACCCGCGCGTCAAACGCAATGGCGCCGCTGGCTTCGGTGTCGGTCTCGGTGCGAATGGACAGCATGGGCACCGCGTGTCGCACCGACACAAAGCCGTCCAACACGCCGCCGATCACGCGCTGCGTGGGGGACTCGGGCGTGCGCAGTTCGGGATGCGCCGCTTCGAGCGCTTCGAGCTCCTGGTAGAGCCGGTCGTACTCGGCATCGGGAACGGCCGGCGTGTCGAGCAGGTAATAACTGTGCGCATGACGCTGCAGCAGCGCGCGCAACTCGGCCGCACGGTTGGCAACGTCGGGCGCGCTCATGTGGCCGTGCCCCGCGCTGGATGCGCCACTCAGCTGAACAGCCGGCGCGCCGCGGCCGAGCCGGCGGCCAGATCGCGGCTTTGCAGCGCCTCGTGCAGCCGCACCAGTTCGGCGTCGATGAAGGCAAAGCTCTCGAGCGTGAGCAACTGGCCGCGGTCGTCGACCAGCGTGGCATCGAGGTCGCGCGCCAGGCCGATGGCGCTGGCCTGCCAGGCCGCGAATGGTGCCTTGGCGGCGTCGGTCTGGGCCACGTCGAAGCCCAGCGTCAGCTCGCGCAGCGCGGCCTGATTGGGGTCGTCCGACAGCGCGGCTTGCGGATCGAAATGGAGCGTGAGCACCGGTGGCGCGTCGTCTTCATCCGAAGGCAGCACCAGCCGACCCGGCAGCACGCCCGGCACGAAACCGTGGTGCGACGCCTGCTGCACCACATAGCCCACGCTCCAGGCCGTGGAGCGCGCACGCAGCTGCAACACCATCTGCGCATCGTGGTCGGCGGCAAAGCCGTCGAGCTCGCGCGCACGCGCGGCCACATCCATCATGTCGGGAAAGTCGGCCATGGCGCCCACCGCCTCGGCGAAGTCCTGCAGCTTCTGCACGAACTCGGAGTACTCGATCTCGTTGAGCGCGCCGCTGCGGTTGGCCAGTTGCAAGCCGGCCTGCAGCTCGCCGTAGCGCTGGCCGGGCGCGGGCGACTCCCATTCACCGTCGTCGGTGTTCAGTCCTTCGATGAAGAACGGCTTGCTGCCTGCACGGCGGCTGCCCGGCAGGTTCGACAGGACCGCCTCGCCACTGAGCGGCGACTCCAGCGTGAGCGGCACCACCACGTCGATCAGCGCATCGACGCGCGGCAACACGCGTCGGCGCAACGAGCGCCCCGCCACCGCGCTGCCGGCCGTGGCACCGCCCTCACCCGCGACGGGCGCGCCGCGGCCAGCGGCATCCGCGAAACCGGGGGGTTCGTCAGGCACGGTGTCTTGAGCGTCGGTATGCACCACGTCACCCATGACCGGTTCGCGGTGTTCGGCGCGTGCGTCGCTGGACTCGGCCTTCTTCGGGCTGGCACGGCGCGCCTGCCACGCACCGTGGGCCACCACGGCCACAAGCAGCACGCCACCCGCCACTGCGAGCGCGAGAGTGAGGTTGGTGCTCATGCGGCCTCCGCCAGGCTGACGGCTGCGGCCATGTCGACCGCCACGATGCGCGAGACGCCTTGTTCCTGCATGGTCACCCCGATGAGTTGCACGGCCATTTCCATGGCGATCTTGTTGTGGCTGATGAACAGGAACTGGGTTCCCTTGGCCATTTCCTTGACGAGCCGCGCGTAGCGCTCGGTGTTGGCGTCGTCGAGCGGCGCGTCCACCTCGTCGAGCAGGCAAAACGGCGCCGGATTGAGCTGGAAGATGGCGAACACCAGCGCGATCGCGGTGAGCGCCTTCTCGCCGCCCGACAGCAAGTGGATGGTGCTGTTCTTCTTGCCCGGAGGCTGCGCCATGACCTGCACGCCGGCATCGAGGATTTCGTCGCCGGTCATCACCAGCCGTGCCTGACCGCCGCCGAACAGGCTCGGGAACATGCGCCCGAAATGCTCGTTGACCTGGTTGAAGGTGTTGCCCAGCAGGTCACGCGTTTCGAGGTCGATCTTGTGGATGGCGCCTTCGAGCGTGGCGATGGCGTCCATCAGGTCGGCGTTTTGCGCGTCGAGGAACGACTTGCGCTCGCGTGATGCGGTGAGCTCGTCGAGCGCTGCCAGATTGACGGCACCCAGCGCGGCGATCTCACGGTTGATGCGGTCGATCTCGGACTGCAGACCGGCCAGCCGCACGCCGCCTTGCTCGATGCCGTGCGACAGTGCCTCGAAGTCGACAGCCGCGGCCACCAGTTGTTCGAGGTACTGCGCGCCGCCGAGCTGCGCGGCCTGCGCCTCGAGCTGCAAAGCGGTGATGCGATCGCGCAGTGGCTGCAGGCTTTGTTCGTGCACCAGACGCTGCTCGTCGGCGCACCGCAGCCGGGCGGTGAGGTCGTCGTATTCGCTGCGCCGCGCGGCCAGCGCCGACTCGCGATCGAGCTTGAGCGCGAGCGCATCTTGCAGACCGCTTTGCGCCGAGGCGTCATTGAAGCGCAGCAGCTCTTCGTCGAGCTGCGCCTGTGTGATCGCGTTTGCAGCGACTTGCTGCACCGCAGTCTCGATGCTGCGCTGCAACTCGCCGCGGCGCGCGCTGAGCGAACGCAGCGCGAACTGCGACTCCTGCGCCTCGCGCTCGAGCGCGCGCAGCTGTTCGCGGGCATCGGCCAGCGCGCGCTCGCCGCCGATCACGGCATCGTCGAGTTCGGCGTGGCGCTCTTGCTGGCTCGCCAGTTCGATGTCGAGCTCCTCGAAGCGCGCTTCGCCGATGGCGCGGCGCTCGTCGAGTTCTTCCAGCCGGGCATCGACCTCGGCCAGATCGTCGGCCAGCTGGGCGGCACGAGCGGAAGTCTGCGCGTCTTGTTGCGTCAGACGCAGCAGTTCGACTTGCAGACGGTGCGCCAAGCCTTGCGCCTCGGCCGCGTCGCGTCGGGCGCTGGCCAGCTGCGCAGATGCCGCGCTGTAAGCCGCCTCGGCGCGCACCTGCGCACCCCGCGCGTCTTCGGCGATCAAGGTTTGCGCACGCCACTGGCGGTCGAGGTTTTCGATCTCCTGGGCGCGGGCAAGCAGCCCGGACTGCTCGGAGTCAGGCGCATAGAACGCCACCGCGTGGGCGCTGACCGCATGGCCTTCGCGGGTGATCACCAGTTCGCCGGCGGCCAGCCGCGATCGCGCGGCCAAGGCATCGTCGAGGCTGTCGGCGGTGCGCACGCCGGCCAGCCAGTCGGCCAGCAACGCGGCCAGACCGGCGTCGCCGATGCGCAGGCGATCAGCCAGGTTCGGCAGACCGGCCGCCGAAGTCGGGGCCGCAGCCGACGCAGCGGGCGGTGTGTAGAACACCAGCTTGGCGGGGGGCGCGTCGGCGGCAAAGGCGCGCATGGTGTCGAGCCGGCCGACTTCGAGCGCGTGCAACCGGTCACGCAGCGCGGCTTCAAGGGCAGTCTCCCAGCCGGGCTCGATGTGCACGCGCGTCCACAAGGCAGCGAGGCTGTCGAGCCCGTGACGGGACAGCCAGGGGCGCAGCTTGCCTTCGGTCTGGACCTTTTCCTGCAAGGCGCGCAAGGCCTCGAGCCGCGCGCTCAGATCGGCCTGGCGGGTGGACTGCGCATTGAGCTCGGTCTGTGCGGCGCGGCGCGCCTCATCGAGGGCGGGCACTTGTTCGCCGAGTTCGGACAGCCGCTCGTCGGCCAGCGCACCGGCCTCGTCGGCACTGGCCGATTGCCCACGCAACTGCTCGAGCCGTTCGACGTCGGGCGCAGCGAGCTGGGACTTTTCAGCCACGAGCTTTTCGCGGCGCACGATGTGCTGGCGGCGCTGGTCTTCGAGATTGCGGCTGTCGCTGGCAAGCACCTGGATCTGCTGCTGCACGCCCGCCACCGCCGTACGCTGAGCGTTGGCGGCGACTTGCGCAGCGCGCAGCGCGTCTTCGAGGCCGGGCAGCCGGTCGGCCTGGTCTTCGGCCTGGGCGGCCAGCATCTCGCTGTGCTCGTCGGCGGCGGCCATCTGCTCGGCGAGTTGCTCGAGCTCGAGCGCGGCTTGCTCGCGGCGCTCGCTCCACTGCGCCGTTTGCACCAGCACTTCGGCCAGGCGCTGCTCGGCGCGCTGGCGGCCTTCAACGACGTAGCGGATGCGCTCTTCGAGCCGGCTGACCTCGAGCGAGGCTTCAGCCAGCAAACCTTGCGCGGCGTGCAGCTCGTCGCCGGCGGTGTAGTGCGCCTGACGCACCGTCTCGAGCTCGGCTTCGCCCTGGCGCAACTCGGCGGTGCGCGATTCCAGCGCGTTCACGGCAGCGGCGACCTCGCGCTCGACACGCTGCTGCTCGGAAGCCGCATCACGGTGACGCAGGAACCACAGCTGGTGCAACTTGAGCAGCCCGTCGTCTTGCAACTGCCGGTAGCGCCCGGCAACCTCAGCCTGCTTTTCGAGCTTGTCGAGCTGGCCGGTGAGCTCGCGCAGGATGTCGTCGACCCGGGTGAGGTTGTCGCGCGTGTCGCGCAACCGGTTCTCGGTCTCGCGGCGGCGCTCCTTGTACTTGGACACGCCGGCGGCTTCCTCGAGGAACATGCGCAGTTCCTCGGGCTTGCTCTCGATGATGCGGCTGATGGTGCCCTGGCCGATGATGGCGTAGGCACGCGGCCCGAGCCCGGTGCCCAGGAACACGTCGTGCACGTCGCGCCGACGCACCGGCTGGTTGTTGATGTAGTAGCCGCTGTTGCCATCGCGCGTGAGCACGCGCTTCACGGCGATCTCGGCGAACTGGTTCCACTGGCCGCCGGCGCGCGCGTCTTCGTTGCTGAACACGAGCTCGACGCTGGCGCGGCTGGCCGGCTTGCGGTTGCCCGAGCCGTTGAAGATCACGTCTTGCATCGACTCGCCGCGCAACTCGCTGGCCTTGCTTTCACCAAGCACCCAGCGCACCGCGTCCATGATGTTGGACTTGCCGCAGCCGTTGGGGCCGACCACGCCGACCAACTGACCCGGCAGCTGGAAATGGGTGGGCTCGGCAAACGACTTGAAGCCAGACAGCTTGATGGAATTCAGGCGCATGGGCGAGGATGGATCCGCTGCGGACCGCCCCTGACGGCTACGCTTAAGTCTTTGATTTGACTAGCAAAAACCCGCTTTTTGCGGACTTCTTGGAGGGGGTCGCGATGATAGCATCCGGCCATGAAGAACTGGTTCAAACGGATCCTGGCGGGGGAAGAAGCGGCGCCGGCGGCGACGCCTTCCCCGCGGATGCCTGAGCGACGTTCCGAGCAGAAGCTGGAGGCACCACCCATTCCCGGCGTGCGCCGTCCGCTGGTGGCCGCCGACGGCAACGTCGCCGGCTTCGAGTTCGCACTTGCCGCGTCGCTGGCAGTCCGGCTCCGTCGACGCGAGGACGATGTGTCGCATGCGGCTCACGTCATCGCGCTGATGTTGACGATGCGAGCGGCGCTGGACTCGGGGCGCACCGCCATGGTCAGCCTGCCGATGGCGGTATTGCTGCGTCCGAACGTCATCGAACAGGTACCGGCTGGCGCCTGGCTGTGCGTCCACGTGACCGAGGACCAGGAACCACTGGATCAGGAACAGCTCGCATGGCTTGCCACGCTGCGCGGTCGACGCGTGCGCCTGGGCGCACGGATCCGCGCTGCCGACTCGCCGCCCGTGAGCGGGCTGAAATTCGACTTCAGCCTGCTCGCCGCGGGCGACTTTGGCATCGAGACCCTGATCGACAAGGTGCGCTCGATGCGCAAGACCGATCCGTCAGCATCCATCGTGGTCACCGGCCTGGGCGACGTGGATGCCATCGAGAGCGTTCTGGCGTCGGGGGCGACGCTGGCCAGCGGCGACTTCAATGCACAGACGGTGGTCCCCAAGCAACGTGCTTTGCAAGGCGATGTGCAACGCATCATCGGGCTGCTCAATGCGGTGAGAGACGAACGCAAACCACTGGGCGACCTGACACGCGAACTGCGCGGCGACGTGGGCCTGTGCTACCGGCTGCTGCGCCAGGTCAACAGCCCCGCGGTGGGCGTGTCACGGCCTGTGGAGTCGATCGACCAGGCGGTGCTGCTTCTGGGCCGCACCGAGGTTTACCGCTGGCTGTCGGTGCTGTTGCTGGCATCGGTCAGCGGGCGGCCGACCTCGCGCGCGCTTCAAGAGGTTTCTCTGGCACGGGCACGCATGCTCGAGTTGCTGGCGCGTGAGCGCGGCTCAGAGCCGCCCGACGCGCTGTTCACGGTCGGGCTGCTGTCGTTGCTCAACGTGATGCTCGAAATGCCCATGTCGCAGGCCCTGATGCCACTTCGCCTGAGCGAGCCGGCCCATCTGGCGCTGCTCGATCGCAGCGGGCCGTGGCAAGAATTGCTCACGCTGAGCGAAGCGCTCGAGCGCCACGATCTCGATGCGGCGACCGCCGCGGCCACCAGCTTCGGCGGCATCGAACGGGTGTCGCAACTGTCGGACGACGCCTGGCGGTGGGCGCTGACGGTGCACCGCAGCGTCTAGCTGCAGCTGTCGCTCACACCCCGTGTTCCTTCAGCCAGTCGTGCGCGAGCTTCCACGCGTAGGTGGCAGCGGTCTTGTCGTAGGTCGGCCGGTAGTCGGCGTTGAACCCGTGGTTGACGTTGGGAAACACCACGATCTGTGAGCCGCTGCCCGAGCTGACGAGGCCGGCGCGCATCTGGTCCACCGCCGCAGCCTTCACGTAGGCGTCGATGCCGGCGTACAGGCCGAGCACCGGGACCTTGATCTGCGCGGCCAGGTCGATCGGATCGGCGGGCCGGATGTCCGACTTCATGCCCTCGAGCAAGCCGTAGTAAGCCACCGCGGCCTTGAGCTTGGGGTTGTGCGCGGCATAGACCCAGGCGATACGCCCGCCCCAGCAAAAGCCCACCAGACCGGCACGCTCGACATTGGCGTGCCCACTGGCCTTGGCGAATGCGATGGCGGCGTCCAGATCGGAGCACACCTGCGCATCGGGCACCTTGAGCACCACGCTCGAGAAGATTTCCGGGATGTCGGTCATCTTCGAGACATCGCCCTGCCGCGCGTACAGCTCGGCCGAAATGGCGAAGTAACCCTGCTTGGCCAGCCGCCGGCACACATCCTTGATGTGCTCGTGCACGCCAAAGATTTCCTGCACCACCATCACCACCGGGTGCTTGCCGGGCTTGGCCGGCATGGCGCGATAGCCCGGAACGTGGCCATCGGCGGTCGGAATGCTGACTTCGCCGGCGACGAGCCCCTGGGTATCGGTGGTGATGGCCTGCGCCAGAACGGGTTGCGACGCCACCGCAAAACCGCTGGCCAGCGAGGTCATGACAAAGCCTCGCCGCGAGACGCCCTCGGGCAGCACGGAAGCGCCAGGGTTGCTGAAATCCATCGGCTTCAAGCCATAGTCATTGAGCTGCATCGGAAGTCCTCCATCGGTTTGGGGAAGCGGGCGGCCGATTATGGTTTCAGCGCCCTGAGGACGGGGCTCATCACGGGC
>CANBSV010000111.1 GCA_947372225.1 Burkholderiales bacterium
TGTGATGCAGCACGGTCATCACCATCGGCTGAACGCACCCCAAGGCAGCGCCCAGCAGCGCACTGCAGCCCGCCATGGCCAAGGCCGAATCGGCCATTGAGTACACGCCGAAAACCACACCGGTGGTCAGCATCGCCCCCACCAGAACCTGCGCCTCGCGCAGCCGGTGGGCCAGGAAGGGAATGACCAACCGCACGCCAGTCACCGCGGCGGCGAAGCTGCCCAATATCAAACCGATGGCAGACGCACTCAGGCCGCGCTCGTGACCCAGCACGGGGACCAGGAATGAGTGCATGTCCCAACTCGCGGACAGCAGCCAGTTCACCAGCAGCAGCCGTCCAAGGCCGGGCAACTTCAACAAGCTCCACAAGCCCTGCCTTCGGCCTGCTGCCGCACGGGCGGCAGGTGCTTCGCGTGCCACCCAGCGCATTCCGGCCAGCGCGAGCAGCGGCAGGCAGGTCAGCGCAACGAATGCACTGCCGAAACCAGCGGCGTCGATGGCCGTGCCCGCGAGCACCGGGCCGATCATGTTGGACAGCGCCGGCGCCAAGCCCAGCCAGCTGAACACCCGCGTGATCTGGGTGCTGTCGCCCGCAGCGAGACGCCCGGCGCTGCGCTGGATGGTGATCAAGCCCGTGTTGGCGCCCACGCCGCACATCATCGCGGCCACGCTCAGGCTGGCGAAGGAAACCCAGGCCGGCAGCGAACGCATCGCATCGAGCGCAGCCCATCCGCTGAGGGGTGCCTCTGACGTGAGCCACACCGACGCGCCCGCCAGCAGCCCGCCGCCGGCGGTGAGCGCCACGGCCAGGTACATCGGCCGGTGGTAGCCCAGGCGATCGGCCATTCGCCCCACGCGCAGTGACGTGGTCACCGGTGCTGCTGCAAACAGTCCCAGCAGCAAACCGACCACCCAGGCGGGATGCCCCTGATGAAGCATCAGCAAAGGTGCAGCCACGCGCACCCCGGCCATGCATGAATGCAGACACACCTGACCCAGGATCAGGGCAAGCAATGCGGGCGAGAAACCTCCCATGCGAGCGTCAGGCCAGACTGGCCGTGCCGCCGCGCTCACAAGCATCGACAAACCGGGGGGTCATGCGCCGGTTCCCGAACTCGAGTCGTCCGGGATCGCGCCGGGCGGGTCGTCGTCGACCGGCGCGACGGGCAGCAGCACCTGGGTGCGAGATTCGGAAAGCGCCTCCACCGACTTGAGCTTGCGAGTCATCGCGTTGGTGCGCGTTTGCGCCAGATCGATCGTGTTGCTCGCCTCGTCGAGCTTCTTCTTGGTCTTGGCGAGCACCTCGCCGAACTTGCCGAACTCGGTCTTCACCGCGCCGAGCACCTCCCAGACCTCGGTGGAGCGCTTTTCGAGCGCGAGCGTGCGAAAACCCATTTGCAAACTGTTGAGCGTGGCCAGCAGCGTGGTGGGGCCGGCCAGCGTGACGCGGTACTCGCGCTGCAGCGCTTCCATCAGACCCGGGCGGCGCAGCGCCTCGGCATACAGCCCTTCGGTGGGCACGAAAAGAATCGCGAACTCGGTGGTGTGAGGCGGCGCCACGTACTTGTCGCGGATGGTCTTGGCCTCGGCGCGCAATCGCATCTCGATCGCGCGGCCGGCGGCCTCGGCTTCGGGCTTGTCGGCGCGCTCCTGCGCGTCGAGCAGCCGCTCGTAATCCTCGCGCGGAAATTTCGCGTCGATCGGCAGCCACAGCGGCAAGCCGTCGTCTCGCCGGCCCGGCAGCTTGATCGCAAACTCGACGCGCGCGCCGCTGCCCGGCACCGTCTCGACGTTGGTCGCGTACTGCTCGGGCGTGAACACCTGCTCGAGCAAACCGGCCAGCTGAACTTCACCGAAGATGCCGCGCGTCTTGACATTGGTCAGCACCCGGTTGAGCGAGCCCACGTCCTTGGCCAGACCCTGCATTTCGCCCAACCCGCGGTGCACCTGGTCGAGCCGGTCGGCGACTTGCTTGAAGCTCTCTCCCAGCCGCGCTTCGAGCGTGGCGTGGAGCTTTTCGTCGACGGTGGCGCGCATCTGCTCGAGCTTGAGCTCGTTGCCCTGCTGCAAGGCGGCGAGACGCTGCTCGACGCTGGCCTTGACTTCATTGAGACGGCGGTCATTGGCCTCGGCCATCTCGCGCAACTGCAGGCCCAGTGCATCCGAAAAACGCTGGAGCGCCAGATCCTGCGACTCGCGCGAGGACTGCGCCTGCGTGGTTTGCGCCAGGCTGGCCGCTTGCAGCGACTGGCCCACGGTGGTCTGCATGGCCGCGAGCTGAACCCGGAAGCTGTCGATCTGCTCGTTTTGCGTGCGGGCCACGTCCCCTTGCTGGTTCAGCAGCGTTTGCTGGAAGGTGCCCAGCACCGCACCGACCTCGAGCCGCGTTCCTTGCGCACTGCGCCCGAGCTCGTCGCGCAGTTCACGCTCGACGCGCTCCGAGCCGGCTCGAAAGGCATCCATCAGCGCTTGCTGCCTCGCGGCGGCATCGCCGTCGTGGCTCTTGCGCATGGCGATCCAAAGCAGCAAGAGCACCGACAAGCCCGCCAGCACCAACGTGATCCACAGCAGGTTTTCCGTCATCGAAAGATTGTCTCAGGCAGCTCGCGGTGCAAGCCCGTGCGGCACAGCCGGTGGCGACCACCGCTGTGCATGGGCAAGCGCCACACGCATAGTGTTCACCTGCAAGTCCACGGTGTCTTCGATAACGTGGCCGTAGCCGCCGGCCATCGACACCGCCACCGGAACGCGGCGCTGCAAGGCCGAGGCAAACACCCGCCGGTCCCGCTCGGCGAGCCCCGCCGCGGTGAGCTTCAATCGGCCGAGGCGGTCGGCCTCATGCGGATCGGCGCCGGCCAGAAAGAAGAGCAGCCCCGGCGCAGCGCCCACAGGGCCCGCCTCGTGATGCGCCCACATCCGCTCCAGCGCGCCATCGAGTGCGGCCAGATAGTCGTCGTCGCCGCAGCCGTCGGGCAACTCGACGTCGTGGTCGCTTGGCTCCTTGCGAAACGGAAAGTTCTTCGCCCCATGCAGCGACAGCGTGTAAATCGAAGCGTCGTCGCGGCAGATGGCGGCGGTGCCGTTGCCCTGGTGCACGTCGAGATCAATGACCGCGACGCGCAGACGCCCGACATTTCGCTGCGACCACTCGGCCTGCATCACGCGAGCGGCCACCACCACGTCGTTGAACACGCAAAACCCGCTGCCTCGATCGGCATGGGCGTGGTGGGTACCGCCTGCAAGGTTGATCGCCACACCGTTGACCAGCGCATCTCGGGCAGCGGCCACGCTGGCGCCCACCGAGCGACGCGAGCGCTCGACCATCTGCAGCGACCACGGAAAGCCGATTTCGCGCTGCTCGGACGCTCCCAGCGTGCCGCGCATCACCGCCGACACATACGCTGGCGTGTGCGCCAGTTGCAGCTCTGTGGCGCAGGCCAGGGGCGCCTCGACCAGTTCAACGCCTGCCAGCTCGTTCGCCACGCGATCGCGCAGCAGCCGGTACTTGACCATCGGGAAGCGATGCCCCTCGGGCAGCGGGAGCACAAAGTGGTCGGAATAAAAGGCCTTCACCAGGCCATTGTGCCGAGCGGAAAAAAGCCTTCAGGAGGAGCCTGATGCGGCCCCATCAAAATAATTGCTGCAATGCAACAAAAAGTCTTGCAAAGCCCGATCAAGTCCGTATACTCACACCCATGCTGCAGTGCAACAAAACAGGCATCGCAGCTGAAGGGTGTTGTCCAGCAATGGATTTTTAGTCTCCCTCACGTTGTCTGTCTTTCTTCCATCCACTGTCCCAGGAGAATTTTCATGCTGACCGCAGAACAAATCATCGCCACCCAAAAGTCGAACATCGAAACCCTCTTCGGCCTGACGGCCAAGGCCTTCGAAGGCGTCGAAAAGCTGGTTGAACTGAACCTTCAAGTCGCCAAGGCCGCTCTCAGCGAAGCCGCTGACACGACCCAGGCTGCCCTGACCGCCAAGGACCCGCAAGAACTGCTGGCCCTGCAAACGGCGCTGATGCAACCGGCCGCTGAGAAGGCTGCCGCGTACAGCCGCCATCTGTACGACATCGCCACGGCCACCACCGCCGAGCTGACGAAGTCGGCCGAAGCCACCGCCTCGGACGCGCAGAAGAAGTTCACGTCGCTGGTCGACACCGCCGTCAAGAACGCACCAGCCGGCAGCGAAAATGTCGTGGCCCTGGTGAAGACTACCGTGGCTGCTGCCAACAACGCCTACGAAAGCGTGCACAAGGCTTCCAAGCAAGCTGTGGAAGCGGCTGAAGCCAACTTCCAGGCCCTGACCAGCACGGCCGTCAAGGCCACCGCTGCCACCAAGGCCAAGCGCACTGCCTGATTCGCAACAACTCAGGCGGGCCCGGTCGGGCACCGCCTGGTGAGGCGATCAAGGGGCCCGGTTCACGCCGGGCCCTTTTTGTTTGCCAGCACCCTTTCCGCTGCGCACACGCTTATTCCAAATTCGCGCAGTTACCACAGGAAAAATATAGTTAAAAAACCTAAGGAGGCCGGATACAGTCGCGGGCTTCCTGTTGCGGCCAGGCCCAGGCCTGACCACCCGAAAAGACTTCTCCATGGATTTCATTGCGCCTCTGAGCGGCTTCGGCATCGGTGCCATCGTCGGCATGACCGGTGTGGGCGGCGGCTCCCTGATGACGCCCCTGCTGCTGACGGTGTTCAAGCTCAATCCGGCCGTGGCGGTGGGCACCGACCTGTGGTTTGCCGCCATCACCAAGACCGCCGGCTCGGTGTCGCACAACCAGGCCGGTCATGTGCAATGGCGCGTCACGCGGCTGCTGCTGTCGGGCAGCATCCCAGCCTCGGTGGCCACGGTCGCTCTGATGCACCTCACGGGCGTCACCAAGAACTGGGCGAGCGCGCTGACGTTCTCGCTGGGCATCGCGCTGCTGCTGACCGCGGTGACCGTGGCCTTCAAGCAGACTTGGACCGCCGTGGGGCGCTGGCTTGAGCGCTGGATCAACGAGAACAACCAGCCCATGCTGACGGTGCTTTGCGGCCTGATCCTGGGCGTGCTGGTGTCACTGAGTTCGATCGGTGCCGGCGCGGTCGGAGCCACGATGATCCGCCTGCTCTACCCTCGCATGACAGCGCATCAGATCGTGGGCACCGACATTGCCCATGCGGTGCCGCTGACGCTGGTGGCCGGCATCGGCTACGCCACGCTGGGCAATGTGGACTGGTCTTTGCTGGGCGCCTTGCTGATCGGCTCGATCCCCGGCATCTGGCTGGGCGCCCAACTGACGCGAAAAATGCCCGAGCACGTCGTGCGCTGGCTGCTGTGTCTGTCGCTGGTGGTGGCAGCACAAAAAGTCCTGGTTCACTGAACACCGCCTTTAAAAGATCACGATGTACGCCTACACCGACTTCGACAAGACCTTCGTTCGCCAGCGCGCCGCGCAGTACCGCGACCAGCTCGATCGCCACCTCGCAGGCCAGCTGCCCGACGACGAGTTCCGTGCTTTGCGACTGCAAAACGGCTGGTACGTGCAGCGCCATGCGCCGATGCTGCGCGTGGCCGTGCCTTACGGCGAGCTGAGCTCCGCGCAGCTGCGTGCACTGGCCGGCATTGCACGCGACTTCGACCGTGGCTACGCCCATTTCACGACCCGCCAAAACCTGCAATACAACTGGATCCCGCTCAACAAGAGCGCCGAGGTCATGGACAAACTGGCGGCAGTGCACATGCACGGCATCCAGACCAGCGGCAACTGCATCCGCAACATCACCAGCGACTGCTTTGCCGGCATCGCGCCTGATGAGTTGGTTGACCCGCGCCCTTACGCAGAAATCATGCGGCAGTGGAGCACGCTGCACCCGGAATTCGCCTTCCTGCCACGCAAGTTCAAGATCGCCGTCACCGGCGCAGGTGAAGACCGCGCGGCCATCGGCTGGCACGACATCGGACTGCACCTGCTCAAGAACGGCGCGGGCGAAGTCGGCTTCAAAGTACTCGTGGGCGGCGGCATGGGACGCACGCCGGTGATCGGCACGGTCGCGCGCGAGTTCCTGCCGTGGCAGCAGATCCTCGTCTTCATCGAGGCGGTGGTGCGCGTCTACAACCGCTACGGCCGGCGCGACAACATCTACAAGGCGCGCATCAAGATCCTGGTCAAGGCCGAGGGTCAGCGCTTCTTTGATGATGTCGAGGCGGAGTTCCGCGAGATCCTCGAGCGCGACGCCGATGGCAGCGCTCACCTGATTCCCCAATCGGAACTCGATCGGGTCACAGCCAATTTCGTGGTGCCTGCGGGCGTCGCGGCGCGGCCGTCTTCGGGCATTGCGGCCTCCGCCGACGCGCACGCCGGCTACGGCCGCTGGCTTGAGCGCAATGTGCACGGCCACCGGCTGAGCGGCTACCGCGCCGTCACGCTGTCGCTCAAGCGCACCGGCCAGGCGCCAGGCGACATCACCGACGCGCAGATGGAACTCGCGGCCGATCTGGCCGACCGTTACAGCCACGGTGAGTTGCGCGTGTCGCACGACCAGAACCTGGTGTTGCCGTGGGTGCTCGAGGGCGACCTGCCCGCGTTGTGGGCGGCTGCGCGCAGCGCGAGCTTTGCCACGCCCAACATCGGCTTGCTGACCGACATGATTGCGTGCCCGGGTGGAGACTTCTGCGCTCTGGCCAATGCGCGCTCGATCCCGCTGGCAGCCGAGATCACCGAGCGTTATCAAGACCTCGACGAACTGTGGGACATCGGTGACATCGACCTGCACATCAGCGGATGCATCAATTCGTGCGGCCACCACCACAGCGGTCACATCGGCATCCTCGGCGTCGACAAGGACGGCGCTGAGTGGTACCAGATCACCCTGGGCGGTTCCGACGGATCCACGCTGAGCGGCGGGCCGGTGGCAGGCAAGGTGATCGGCCCGTCGTTCGCGGCCGATGAAGCGGCCGATGCCGTCGAGGCAGTGATCGACACCTACCAGGCGCAGCGTCAAGGTGCCGAGCGCTTCATCGACACCGTCAAACGCATCGGACTCGACCCCTTCAAGACATCGACCAATGCGGTGCGCCGCTCGACTGCACGACAAGTCGCATCAGACGCCACCAACGCCGAGTGACCGCCATGAAATTCATCCGTTCCCCCCAAGATGCCTGGCACCGTGTGCAAGGCGAAGACGGGCCGATGGTCACCATCACCCCGGCTCCGCACCAGCTGTTGACCTGGCTGCAATGGCACAGCGTGCGCCATCACTGGCCCGCAGGCATGCCGGTGGGCGTGATCGTCGACAACGACCTGGACACCCGCGAACTCGAAGCTGATTTGCCTCGGCTTGCGCTGGTGGTTCTGCAGTTTCCGAAGTGGGTCGACGGCCGCGCCTACAGCCAGGCTCACCTGCTGCGTTCACGCTACAGATTCGCCGGCGAGATCCGCGCCGTCGGCGAAGTGCTCGTCGACATGCTGCCGCTGCTGCAGCGCACAGGATTCGACGCGGTGGTGCTGCGCGCCGATCAGTCGCGCGAAGCGGCCGAGCGCGCGCTCAACTTCTTTCCCGGCCACTACCAGGGCGACGTGCGCGAACACCGCCCGATCTTCGCGCGCCCGGCCGGCGACGCAGCCAGCAGCGAATCCATCTATGCGGGATCGTCCATATGAGCGCGATCGATCTTTACGCGCGTCACACGTCGGGCTTTGAAGACCGTCTGGCGCACACCGTGCAAATCCTCAAGGAGGCCGCGGCGGCGCACGCTGGCGGCGCAGTGCAGTCGACCAGCCTGGGCGTCGAAGACATGGTCATCACCGACCTCATCGCGCGCCACGGCCTGGGTGGCGAGCAAGGCATCGCCATCGCCACGCTCGATACCGGCAAGCTGCACGCGCAAACACTGGATTTGATCCCGCGCATCGAGCAGCGTTATGGCCTGGCCGTCGAGGTGTTCAAGCCGGTGGCCGAGTCGGTGGTGCACTTCGTGACAACCCACGGTGACGAGGCGATGTATCGCAGCCTTGAGCTGCGCAAGGCGTGCTGCCACCTGCGCAAGATGGAACCGCTCTCACGCATGATGGCCGGGCGCACCGCCTGGGTCACCGGGCTGCGCCGCGAGCAATCGAACACCCGCGCCGTCGTGCCGTTCAGCGAGATCGACGCCCAGGGCCGAACCAAATTCAATCCGCTCGCCGACTGGAGCTGGAACGACGTGTGGCACCACATCGCCAGCAACGACGTCCCCTACAACCCGCTGCACGACGAATTCATGCCCAGCATCGGCTGCGCGCCGTGTACGCGTGCCATCGCCGTGGGCGAGGACTTCC
>CANBSV010000112.1 GCA_947372225.1 Burkholderiales bacterium
GCCAGTTTGCGCACCGTGATGTCGTCATAGGTTCCGAGCACCCCGACGACCTCGCCCAGCTCATTCCTCAGCGGCACCTTGGACGTGCTCAGCCACAGCGATCGCCCGTCTGGTGTGGTCTGCCTTTCCTCGTAGGCCAGCTTGGCGACGCCCGAAGCCATCACGGCGCGGTCATCAGCCTGATAGCTCGTTGCGTGTTCAGCCCATGACAGCTCGGTGTCGTCCTTGCCCACAAGCTCTGCCGGGGAGTTCAGTCCGGCGTCGCGCGCGAACACCGGGTTGCAGCCCTGGTATCGCAGGTTCTGGTCTTTCCAGAACACCCGCACCGGTGTCGCGTCGACGACGGTCTGAAGCAGCTTGCGCGAATCTGCGAGTTCCCGATCGGCCTGCTTGCGGTCGGTGATGTCGAACGTCATGCCGATCAGGCAAACCGCCCGGCCTTGGGCGTCATAGATCGGCTTCTTGACGGTGTGGACGGTGCGGCTTTCCTGGAGTTGTGCGTTCCAGTACTGCTCTTCGAAGTCGATCTGCTGGCCGCCCGCGAAGACTTCCTGATCTCTCGCCCGGAATTGTTCCACCTGGTGAGGCGGGAAGAAGCCGCTGCCATCCGAGCCGTGAAGGTCGGCCAGAGACATCCCCCACTGCGCCTCGCACGCAGGGTTCATGTACACCAGTTTGCTGTCCGGGTCCTTGATGAAAAACGCCGCGGGCATGACGCCCATGGCCTGTCTGATGGTGGGGTCAGAAAAGAGCTCGTCGGGCGGCAGTGGCGGATGCGGCTTGACCAACGAGACGCTCCATGTTGACGGGGCTGAAAGACCAAGCGCTGCGGGCTTGAGCGCGGTGAATCGTCGCGATTCACTGATTTGGAGCGGGTGAAGGGAATCGAACCCTCGTATGAAGCTTGGGAAGCTGCCGTTCTGCCATTGAACTACACCCGCGCAATGCGCCTATCTTAAGCGCCAAGGTGGTGTCGATTGGCCGGCTGATTTCGGTGGTAAGAGGTCGAAGATCACAGCCACAATGAATTTTCTGAACACTGCGAGGGCTGCGGCCATGTCCGATTCTTTGTTGCGCGTGCTGCTGGTCGAGCCGGTCGATGCTGCTGCGGCGCTCGCGGTGGATGACGCCGCCTTCGGGCCCTTCGAAGCGGCGTCGTGTCCCGTCAGCGAGGTGTGGCAACGCATGGCGGGCGGGCCGGTCGATGTGCTGGTGGTGCCCGGTTGGTGGGATGGCTGGGGCCGCTGCGCGAGCGAGGTGGCGGTGGTCGTGGTGGCCGAGACCCTCGCGCCCGAGGACTGTGTGCTGTGGTGGCGCGGCGGTGCGCAAGACGTGGTGAGCACCGATGAATTGGGCGCTGCCGACTGGCCACGCCGCTTGCGCGCCGCACATGAGCGTCAGCGGGTGCGCGCTGCCACGCGGCAGGCGTTTGCCACCGATGTGCACACCGGCTTGCCGCACGCCGGCCAGTTGATCGAGCACATGAGCCACCTGCTGGCACTGCGCGAGCGCGAGCCCGCGCCGATGGCGCTGCTGGTGCTGCGCATCGAGGGGCTGGCCACCACCATGGCGCGCCTGGGTGCCGAGGCGGCCGGCTCGCTGCGCCGCAAGATCGCGGTGCGGCTGCGCGCCGGCGTGCGTGCCAGCGACGTGGTGGCCTCGGTGGGCGACGACTCGTTCGCGGTCCTGCTGTCGCAGATCGACAGCTCGGGCGATGCCGACCGGGTGGGCCGCAAGCTGCTCACCGCCCTGGGCGAAACCTTCAAGGTGGGCGGCCAGGAGGTGGCGGTGTCGACTGCGCTGGGCATTGCCGCGACGCCGGCCGACGGCACACAGCCTGCCGAGTTGCTGCGCCGCGCGTCGGGGCTGGCGGCTTCGGCGCAGGCCGTCGGGCGCGACGGCTATGCCAACCGCGCCGAGCGCGGCGGCCCCGCTTCAGCGGCCAACGACGACGCGAGTTGACGCCAGGCGGCTGCGGACATCACCAGAAGATCGCCCACAGCAGCCCGAGGATCAGCACCCACTTGCCCAGGAAGTACAGCTTGCGCTGGCTGCGCTTGAACTCCTTGGCCAGGGCGCGCAGCTTGTAGGCGTGCGCAAACACCTGGTTGATGCCGCCGATCGGCTCGCCATTGACGTTTTGCGTGGACGCTGCGGCCATGAAGTACTTGGCGAACAGCCGATTGAAGGCGCGCAGCGGGGCGCCCCACAGCGGGCGCTCGACATCGCAAAACAGGATGACGCGCGGCTGGTCGGTGGTGTTTTCGGCGTGGTGGATGTAGGTCTCGTCGAACATCACCGCTTCGCCGTCCTTCCAGAAATAGCGCTGGCCGTCGACCTCGATGTAGCAGCCCGCATCGTTGGGCGTTTGCAGTCCCAGGTGGTAGCGCAGCGAGCCGGCGTACGGGTCGCGGTGGCGCACCAGACGCGCACCCGGCGGCAGCGAGGCAAACATCGCCGCCTTGACCGTGCCGATGCCCTTGAGCAGTTTCACGGTTTGCGGGCACAGCGCTTCGGCCGAGGCCAGCTCCTTGCCGTACCAGCACAGGTAAAAGCGCTTCCAGCCGGTGCGAAAGAACGAGTTGAACCCGATGTCGGTGTAGCCGGCGGCCGCGCGGATGTAGCCCTCGTCGTTCAGGCGCAGCGCCTCGGCGCGCACGGTCTGCCAGTTCTGCTGCAGCACCTCGAGTTCGGGGAACTGCTTGGGGTCGATGTAGACCGATCGCGGCGTGCGCGAGAACAGGTACAGCAGCACGTTCAACGGCGCGAGCAGCACCGTGAAGTCGGTCAGTGCCCGCACGATGCGAAAACGCTTGCGGCCCCGCAGGTGCACAAACAGCGCCGACGCCACAAAGGTCAGCAGCACCCAGTGGCGGATCTCGAGTGAGGTCAGGTTCATGGTGGATGAGGCGCTTGTTCAGCGCTGGATGTCGCCGAGACACAGGTATTTGATCTCGACATGGTCGTCGATGCCATGGCTCGAACCCTCGCGACCCAAGCCCGATTGCTTGACGCCGCCAAACGGCACCTCGGCCGCCGAGATCAGCCCGGTGTTGACGCCGACCATGCCGTACTCGAGCGCTTCGCCCACGCGGAAGATGCGCCCGATGTCGCGGCTGTAGAAGTAGCTCGCCAGGCCGAATTCGGTGTCGTTGGCGCGCGCGATCACCTCGGCTTCGGTGTCAAAGCGAAACACTGGCGCGAGCGGGCCGAAGGTTTCCTCGCGCGCGCACAGCATGTCGTCGGTGGCGTCGGCGAGCAGCGTGGGCTCGAAGAACCGCGCGTCGATGCGGCTGCCGCCGGCCAGCAGCCGCGCGCCCTTGGCCAGCGCGTCGGCCACGTGCGATTCGACCTTGGCCACGGCGTGCGCATCGATCATCGGACCTTGCGTCACGCCGGGCTCGAAGCCGTGGCCCACGCGGATGTCGCGCACGCGCGCGGCCAGCTTCTCGACGAACGCGTCGTACACGCCGTCCTGCACGTACAGGCGGTTGGCGCACACGCAGGTCTGGCCGGCGTTGCGGTACTTGCTGACCATGGCGCCTTCGACGGCGCTGTCGAGGTCGGCGTCATCGAACACGATGAAAGGCGCATTGCCGCCGAGTTCGAGCGACAGGCGCTTGACGGTGGGCGCGCATTGCGCCGCGAGCAGCCGGCCGACTTCGGTCGAGCCGGTGAACGACAGGTGGCGCACCGTGTCGCTGGCGCACAGCACGCGGCCGATCTCGATCGAGCGCGCGCTGTCGGCGGTGATGACATTGAACACGCCCGGCGGCACGCCGGCGCGCTGGGCGAGTTCGGCCAGCGCCAGGGCGCACAGCGGCGTTTGCTCGGCGGGCTTGACCACCACGGTGCAGCCTGCGGCCAGCGCGGGTGCCACCTTGCGGGTGATCATGGC
Organism: Burkholderiales bacterium; assembly: GCA_947372225.1. Classification (GTDB taxonomy): domain Bacteria; phylum Pseudomonadota; class Gammaproteobacteria; order Burkholderiales; family Burkholderiaceae_C; genus PBB1. The sequence continues at coordinate 3,899 of CANBSV010000112.1, forward strand.
CACGGGGAAATTCCACGGCGTGATCGCCGCGCACACGCCGATCGGCTGGCGGATCACCACAAAGCGCTTGTTGTTGTCGGTGCTGGGGATGGTCTCGCCGCCGATGCGCTTGGCTTCTTCGGCAAACCACTCGACGAAGCTCGCGCCGTAGGCAACCTCGCCACGCGCCTCGGCCAGCGGCTTGCCCTGCTCGGCGGTCATCAGGCGCGCCAGGTCGTCGGCGTGCTGCCCGATGAGCGCGAACCACTTCATCAGGATCGCGCCGCGCGCCTTGGCGGTGAGGCTGCGCCACGCCGGCCAGGCGCGCGCGGCCGCGGCGATCGCGGCTTCGGCTTCGGCCGCACCGAGGTTGGCCACATCGGCGAGCCGCTCGCCGGTGGCCGGGTCGTCCACGCCGAAGCGTTGCGACGACCCCACCCACACGCCGTCAATCAGCGCATCGGTCTGGAGCAGCGAGGCGTCTTGCAGTGCGTTCAGCGGCGGGGTTCGGCTGTTCATGAAGGCTCCGTGCAGGCCAGGCCCGCGGTCACAGGCACTGCGGTAAAGTCTGGTCAATTCAACCAGATTGTCGTCGAGGAGGGACCATGTCGAATCCCAAATCCGTCCACAGCATAGGTCTGTTCGAGGCCAAGACCCACCTGTCCGAACTGGTCAGCCGCGTCGAGGCCGGCGAGGAGATCGTGATCACCCGCCACAACAAGCCGGTGGTCAGGCTGGTGGCGATGGACCACTCGGATGACGTCAATGGCGTTGCGAGGCAAAAGGCGATCGCCGACCTGCTGGCCTTCGAGCCCATCGAGATGGGTGACGTGTCGATCAAGTCGCTGATCGAGGCGGGCCGCGAATGAGCGTGAACCAGCCGCCTCCGGAGTGGGTGGTGGTCGATGCATCCTTTGTGCTGCGCTACGTGCTGCACACGCAGGCCAAGAAACCCCATGCTGCCGGCTTGCAACTGCTGCAGTCGGTGCGGTTGATCGTGCCTGCGCTGTGGAATTCCGAGATCGCCAGCGCGCTGGTGCAAGCCGAGCGGCGAGGCGCTGCTGCGCCGGCGAAGGTGGGCCACGCCCTGTCGGTGATCGGTGCGCTCAACCCCATGGTCGATGCGACCGTCGTCGACGTGAATCGCAACCTCGAGGTGGCCAGGGCCTACGGCCTGAGCGCCTACGACTCGCTGTATTTCGAACTGGCCTTGCGTCGCAAGGCCGCCCTCGCCACTTACGACGAAGCCATGATTGCCGCCGCCCCGGTGGCGGGCATCAGGCTTTATCCGTCACCCGTCAAATGAGCTGAAAGCACCCATGAAAGCCACCGACATCCGCCAGACCTTCCTGAAGTTCTTCGAATCGAAGGGCCACACCATCGTGCCGAGCAGCCCGGTGATCCCGGGTGACGACCCCACGCTGCTGTTCACCAACGCGGGCATGAACCAGTTCAAGGACGTGTTTCTGGGCTTCGATCGCCGCAGCTACACGCGCGCCACCACCAGCCAGAAGTGCATCCGCGCCGGCGGCAAGCACAACGATCTGGACAACGTGGGCTACACCGCGCGCCACCACACGTTCTTCGAGATGCTGGGCAACTTCAGCTTTGGCGACTACTTCAAGCACGACGCCATCTCGTACGCGTGGGAGCTGCTGACCGAGGTCTACAAGCTGCCGAAAGACAAGCTCTGGGTCACGGTCTACGCCGACGACGACGAGGCCTACGAGATCTGGAACAAGACGGTGGGCGTGCCCACCGAGCGCATCGTGCGCATCGGCGACAACAAGGGCGCGCGCTACGCCTCGGACAACTTCTGGATGATGGGCGACACCGGCCCGTGCGGCCCATGCACCGAGATCTTCTACGACCACGGACCCGACGTGGCCGGCGGGCCGCCGGGCTCGCCCGATGAAGACGGCGACCGCTACATCGAGATCTGGAACAACGTCTTCATGCAGTTCAACCGCACCGAAGACGGCGTCATGCACAAGCTGCCCAAGCCCAGCGTGGACACCGGCATGGGCCTCGAGCGCATCACCGCGGTGCTGCAGCACGTGCACAGCAACTACGAGATCGATCTGTTCGTGAACCTGCTGGCCGCCGCACGGCGTGCGGTGGAGTCCGCCGGCGGGGCCGACTTCGCGGCCGATTCGCCATCGCTCAAGGTGATTGCCGACCACATCCGCGCGTGCAGCTTCACCGTGGCCGACGGCGTGGTGCCGGGCAACGAAGGCCGCGGCTACGTGCTGCGCCGCATCACGCGCCGGGCGATTCGCCACGGCTACAAGCTCGGCGCACGCACGCCGTTCTTTCACACGCTGGTGGCCGACCTGGCCGTCGAGATGGGCGACGCCTATCCCGAGCTGCGCCAGCAGCAGCTGCGCGTGACCGAGGTGCTGCGCCAGGAAGAAGAGCGCTTCTTCCAGACGATCTCCAACGGCATGGAAATCCTCGAGACCGCGCTGGCCGAAACCGCCGCGAAGCCCGGCGAGGCCGGTCGCGTGCTTGATGGCGATCTGGCGTTCAAGCTGCACGACACCTATGGTTTTCCGCTCGATTTGACCGCCGACGTGTGCCGCGAGCGCGACATGACCGTCGACGGCGCGGCCTTCGACGTGGCCATGGGCCGCCAGCGCGAACAAGCGCGCGCGGCGGGCAAGTTCAAGATGGCGCAAGGGCTCGAATACAGCGGCGCGGCCACGGTGTTTCATGGCTACGAGCACCTGGTGCACGAAGGTGCCAAGGTCACCGCGATCTACCTGGACGGCACGCCGGTGCTGCGCGCGCGCGCTGGCGACGATGCGGTGATCGTGCTCGACCACACGCCGTTCTACGCCGAGAGCGGCGGCCAGGCCGGCGACACCGGCGAGCTGCGCAATGCGCGCTCAAGGGTGCTGGTCGACGACACCATCAAGGTGCTGGCCAGCGTGTTCGGCCACCAGGGCCGCGTCGTTGAAGGCGAAATCGAGGTGGGCGACAGCTTCACCGCGCGCGTCGATGGCGAGCGCCGCGCGAAGACCGTGCGCAACCACAGCGCCACCCACCTGATGCACAAGGCGCTGCGCGAGGTGCTGGGCGCGCATGTGCAGCAAAAGGGTTCGCAGGTCACGGCCGATCGCACCCGCTTCGACTTCGCGCACAACGCACCGATGACCAACGAGCAGATCCGTCAGGTCGAAAAAATCGTCAACGCCGAGGTGCTGGCCAACGCCGCCGTGAGCGCCGACGTGATGTCCATCGACGACGCCCAGAAGACCGGCGCGATGATGCTGTTTGGCGAGAAATACGGCGACGAGGTGCGCGTGCTGGGCATCGGCTCGAGCCGCGAACTGTGCGGCGGCACCCACGTGCAGCGCACCGGTGACATCGGCTTGTTCACCATCGTGGCCGAAGGCGGCGTGGCCGCGGGCGTGCGCCGCGTCGAAGCACTCACCGGCGACAACGCGCTGGCCTATGTGCAGGGCATGGAATCGACGCTCGGCGGCGTGGCCGGCACGCTCAAGGTGCTGCGCGCCGATGTGCCCGCGCGTGTGATCTCTCTGCTCGATCAGGTGCGCGGGCTTGAGAAGGAGCTCGACGCCATCAAGGGCAAGCTGGCCTCCGCGCAAGGCGACGAGCTGACGGCACATGCGGTCGACGTGGGTGGCATCAAGGTGCTGGCCGCGCGGCTCGAAGGCGCCGACGCCAAGGCCCTGCGCGAAACGCTCGACAAGCTCAAGGACAAGCTCAAGACCGCGGTGGTGGTGCTGGCCAGCGTGGACGGCGGCAAGGTGCAGCTGGCCGCCGGCGTGACCGCCGACACCATGGGCCGCGTCAAGGCCGGCGAGCTGGTCAACTTCGTGGCGCAGCAAGTCGGCGGCAAGGGCGGCGGCAAGCCCGACATGGCAATGGCCGGTGGCACCGACCCGTCCGGGCTGTCAGTCGCGCTCGCGTCGGTCGCGGCCTGGGTTTCCGGGCGCGTCTGACGAGCGTTCGCCGTCGCCGCCTTTTTCGGGCGTCTCGGTGGCGCCAAGGTGGTGCTTGATACAGGCGGTGCTGTGAATGCTTGGCACCGGTCGTAGCGCCACACCTGAGCGATGTCGAGGCGGTCGGCTGACGCCTTCTTGATCTGCCTCAAGTCCGCGACAAACGTGTCGCGCTCAAAGCGCGATTTGCCCTTACTTTGTCGTCAGGCCGGCCGAAAGGTTCTGGGAACAGACCGCTGCTGCGGGGCGACGGGCTCCGCGGCGCTGCGATCGGCATGCACCGAGGCACTTCTATGCACACGCAGCACAGCTCATCGTCCGCGCCCGCCAGACCGGGAGTGCTGGCCGACTTGTC
>CANBSV010000113.1 GCA_947372225.1 Burkholderiales bacterium
CACGACACCAGCAGCCCGCCGCTGGTTTGCGGGTCGTGGAGCAAAGCGGTGTCGATGTCGGCAAAGCCTGCGGGCAGGGTGATCTGCGCGGCGTTGGCCGCGGCGTTGCGGCCCGATGCGCCGGTGACCATGCCCTGTGAGGCCAATTCGCGCACGCCGGCCAGCAGCGGCACTCGGGTCCAGTCGATGGTCGCGCGCAGCCCCGCGCCGCGCGCCAGTTCTAGCGCGTGGCCGCCGAGACCAAAGCCGGTCACGTCGGTGAGCGCGTGCACGCCGTCGAGCTGGGCGAGTGCGATGCCCGGGGTGTTGAGCTTCGTGGTGCTGGCGATCATCTGCGCGTAGCCCTCGGGGCCGAGCGCGTTTTTCTTGAGTGCGGCTGAGAGCACGCCCACGCCGAGCGGTTTGCCCAGCAACAGCTTGTCGCCGGCGCGGGCATCGGCGTTGCGCTTGACGCGGCTCGGGTGCACCAGCCCCAGCACCACCAGCCCGTAGATGGGCTCGACCGAGTCGATGGTGTGGCCACCGGCGATCGGGATGCCGGCCGCTGCGCACACGCTTTCGCCGCCCTGCAAGATGGCCGAAATGGTGTCGAGCGGCAGCACGTTGACCGGCATGCCCACGAGCGCCAGCGCAAGGATGGGCGTGCCGCCCATCGCGTACACGTCGCTGATCGCGTTGGTGGCGGCGATGCGGCCGAAGTCGCGCGGGTCGTCCACGATCGGCATGAAGAAGTCGGTGGTGGCGATCAGCGCCTGCTCGTCGTTCAGCCGGTAGACGGCCGCGTCGTCGGCGGTCTCGATGCCCACGAGCAGTTCCTTGGGCAGCGGAAAGCCCGAGGTGCGTTTGAGGATTTGCGACAGCACACCGGGCGCGATCTTGCATCCGCATCCGCCTCCGTGCGACAGCGAGGTCAGGCGGGGAGAGGCGGCGTCAGGGGGCACGGTGGTGGTCATGGTCAGTGGTCGTGTGTGTCAGCGAGGTCGGGTGTACTCGGTCAGCGCCGAGGTGATCAAGTGGTGCAGCGAGCGCTGCTCTGCGGCGGGGTCGAACAACACCGATCGCTCGGCGCCCTGCAGACGCAAGCGCGCCAGAAAGGCGGTGTCGTCGCGGGTGCGTTCGATCAGCGCAGCGAGTTGCGCATCATCGCCCGGCGCGAACAGGCCTTCGTGCGTGGCGCCAAGCAAGCCCACGTTGCCGTCGATGCGCGAAGCCACCACGGCGGTGCCGCTTTGCACGGCTTCCATCACCACATGGGCGCCGCCTTCCATGACGCTGCTGTTGATGAGCACATTGGCGCGTTGAATGCGCTGGCGCGTCTCGGTGTGCGGCCGCGAGCCCAGCCAGCGCAGCCGGGGCACGTTGCACATGGCGGCTTGCACCGCGTCGGCCAATGCGGGCTCGAGTGCCGAGCCGATCAGGTCGATGCGGATGTCCTTGCGGTGCGCCAGCCGCGCGGCAGCGCGCAGCAGCGTGAGCGGGTCTTTTTCGGCGCGCAGGTGGCCGACCCAGACCGCGTGCAGGGCGCGCCGGGGTGGCGGCGCCGGCTGGCGTGGCGTGACCGATGGATAGATCACGCATGCCTTGTGGCGCAGGCCAGCGGGCAGGGCGCCCAAGCCTTGTTCTTGCAGCACCACCAGGTGCGTGGCGCGTTGCAGCGAGGCCTGCGCTTCGGCGTCGGTGTGGATGTCGCGATACAGGTCGGTGCCGGTGAGCACGACGATGCAAGGCCGTGCCGGATGCGCTTGGGTGAACGCCACCACCGAAGCGGCCGAGCGACGTGCGTGCAGCGCGATCAGCGCGTCGCAGGGCTGGCCGCTCCACGCACCGACCACCTCGGTGTGATGAGACGCTCGCAACAGCCGCGCCCAGCGAGAGGCGGTCTGCCAGTTGCCGTTGTTGGCCGCCGCCAGTGCAGGGCTGGCGATCAGCACGCGGGGCTGGCCCGGCGAGGCGCTCACGTCACGCGCTCTCCGTGTCGATGCTGTACCCGCCATCGGCGGTCCAAGGGGGTAACAGGCTCAGGGCTTGGCAGGCGCTGACGCCGCCGACGCCGACGCAGCACGTGCCGCCGAAGCGGCACGCGAGGCAGGCACCGCACGCTCGACGCTGATCACCACGGCCTCGGTGAACCAGGCGCGAACCTCATCACCCACCTTGACCTTGGTCAGGTCCACATCGGACGGCACATCGACGGTGACAGTGCGCTTGGCGCCGCGCAGCGTGGCCTGATGCGCCTTGCGGTTGATCGACTGCACGACCGCGAGCACTTCCACCTTGTGCACTTCGGACATGCCGGGAAGGCCACCTTCAGCCGCCGTGGTGGTTTCGGTCGATTCGATGCGCTCGCGAATGCCGCTTTTCTTGGACAGCGGCTCGAGACGGGCGATCACCGCAGACAGGTGGCGCACGGTCACGAAATCACCCACGCTGACCTGTTCGAGGTTCTTGACCGTGGGCGGCACATCGACCGTCACCACGTTGCCGCGCACTCCGCGCAGGGTCACGGTGCGACCGACCTTGTCGATCTCGACCACGCGGGCACGAATCTCGACTTCACGCGCTGACGCGCGCTCGTTCGGCGCTGAAGCGGCCGTGGTCGCCACCGTCACGCTTTGTGCGCAGGCCGGTGCGGCGAAGGTCAGCGCGATGGCGCCGGCGAGGAGGATGCGGGTCAGAAGTGACATGCGTGGCTTTCGGTCGATTGAGACGATGAATGGCCGCGATGCTAAGGGGCGGCGGCGCCAGACGCGCCGTTGCGCTCACCGAGGTGGCGGTGCCTCGCCGGGTTCCTCGTACACCCATGCCTGCAACAGCGTGTAGACCACCGCGAGCACCACGGGGCCGACGAAGATGCCGACCAGGCCGAACGCCAGCAGCCCGCCGATCACCCCGATGAAGATCAGCAGCAGCGGCAAGTCGGCGCCCATGCGGATGAGCATGGGGCGAAGAAAGTTGTCGAGCGTGCACACCACCACGGTCACCACGGCGAGCAAGGTGCCCCAGCCGTTGTCGCCCGTCCAGTACAGCCACACGACCGCCGGCAGCAGCACCAGCACCGGCCCGACTTGCGCCAGGCACAGCACCAGCATCACGCCGCTGAGCAGTCCGGCGTAAGGTACGCCGGCCACCGCCAGCCCGATGCCACCCAGCACCGACTGCACCACCGCCGTCACGCCCACGCCCAGCGCCACGCCGCGGATGGCTTGGCCGACCAGCACCACCGTGGCCTCGCCATGCTCACCAGCGAGCCGCCGGCCAAAGCGCAGCAGCCCGCCCGCAGCGACCTCGCCTTGTGCATACATCAGCGCAGACATCACCACGATCAGAAGGACCTGCGCCATCAGGAAGCCCACGCCGCCGACTTGCGCGAGCAGCCAGCGCGCCACCTGACCGGCATACGGCTGAATCTGCGGCCACAGCTCGGCACTGCCGGCGGCCACGGTGGTTTCCCAGAAGACCCGGATGCGTTCGCCCACCAGCGGCAGTGTCGCCAGCCAGGCGGGTGGGGTTGGCATGCGCAGTTGCGACAGCTGCTTGATGGCTGCGCTGATCTCGTTGGTGTTTTGCACCAGCGTGGCAATGATCAACGCCACGGGCAGCACGAACAGGATCAGCAAGGCCAGCGTCATCACGGCCACGGCGGCAGGGCGGCTGTTCCACAGGCGCGCTTGCAACCGGCGCATCAGCGGCCAGGTGGCCACCACGATCATCGCGGCCCAGATCGCCGGTCCGATGAACGCGCGCAGCACCCAGAAAGCGGCCAGGATCAGCCCGGCGATGCACAGCACGCCCAGCGTGGTGCGCGTCAGGTCGTTGTGCGACGCGGTGGCGCGAGGCAGCCTGGTCGGGGCAGGGCGGCGCGGCTTGTTCATGCCATGAGCTTAGCCGCAGGCTGCGGTTGCTGCCTCAGTTCCAGCGCCAGCTCCAGATCACGTCAAGCGAGTTGTCCAGTCCCGACTGAGCGCGCAAGGTGAAGCTTTGCGCGATTCGGTAGATCAACTGCCAGTTGCCGCCAGTGGCGTTCAACCCGCGCTCGTAGCCCACGTACCAGTGCCGAGAGAGCTGCTTGCCCAGCGTGATCACGGTGTCGCGCACATCGCCTTCGCCTTGCCTGACGCCCAGCTCATCGATGCCGATCGCGCGCGAGAGTTGATCGGTGTAGCTCTCGCCATCACCCGACAGCAAGGCCATCGCTGCGGTCTGCAGCAAGGCGGCATCGCCGCGACCGAGCCCATCGCTGGCGCGACCGAGGACCAGCCACGACAGCTTGTCGACTTCGGGCATGTCAGGCTCCGAGAACAACTTCACCCGCGGGTTCATCGCCGTGCCGGTGACCTGCACGCCCACGCGCATGTCGGTGTGAGGACGGGTCGCCTCGATGTTCAGGCGCGGGTTGTCGGGCTGCCCGTTGAAGCTGATCAAGCCGCGGTCGATGGCGAGCTTCTTGCCATAGGCGGCGTAGGTGCCGTTGTTGGCACTCACGGTGCCGTTGATCGCCAGATGGCCGCCAGGTGCGCTGAGCTGCACCTCGCCGCGCAGACCGGTCTCCAGGCCGCGCCCGCGCAGCTGCAGCTTCTTGCCGAGGTTGAGCTTGACGTCGAGCGCGACGCTGCGCACCGACGGGACGGGCTCGGGCGCAGCGGGTGTCGGCACATCGGTCGTGGCGGCCGCCGACGCGCGCACCACGTGCACGTCCGAACCCAGCGCAGGCGCATCGCTGCGGGTGAAGTCGATCAAGCCTTCGTCGATGGTGAAGTCGCCCTTGAGATCGAGCGCGTCGCCCGCCAGGCCCAATTGCGCCAGTCCGCTGGCCACGATGCGGCGATCCACCCGACCCAGCAACGTGAATCGCTCGGCCTTGACCTGCAGGTTCGCCGATGGCTTGGCGCCGAGCAGGGCACTGCCGGTGATGTCGAGCGTGCCTGCACCCCCGCGGGCGGTGAAGCGTTCGATCACGGCGTGATCGCCGTCGAGCGAGATGGCCACCTCGCCGTCGCTCACATTGACGCCTTCGACGAAATTGCGCGCACCCAGCGCGTGGCCGCGCACGCTGCCGTTGAACCGCGGCGCCCCGAAGCGCCCGCTGAACTGCGCGCTGGTCTGGAGCTGCCCGCCCAGCCGCCAGCCCGCCGGCATCCAGGTGCCCCAGGCGCCGAGGTGGGCGACTTCGAGTTCCATCGCCCCTTCGAGCGTGGCTTGCGGCTCGGGCCACAGCGCCTCGGGCGTGGTGCGCACCACCACCGCACCGGCCAGCACGCCCAGCGTCTGACCGGACAGATAGGGCGAAAACGTCCACACGCCGTCTTGCGCGCTGAGTGCCAGCCGCAGGTTTTGCAGACCCAGCGACTGGGTGCCGAGTTCATCGGTCACCGTCAGGTCGCCGCCGGCGCGTTCGATCACGATGTCGGCAGCGAGCCGACCCTCGCTGTGCATGTCGATGCGCGCACCCACTGTCAGGTCGCCTCCCCAGCCGAAGTTGGGTTGCAGCCGTGCCATCACGGCGGCCACCGGCAAGGGATCGAAGGCCATGTGCACATCGATCCGCCCCGGCGCCGCGCCCGGCCCGATGCCCGCGGCCCGCCAGTTCAGGCTGCTCCAGCGCAACGTGGCACCCAGCACCTCGGCACGCCCGGGTGCCACGTTGAGTTGCGTTTCGGTGCCCGACCAGCTGGCGTCGAACGGCACGTCATGCGCCGCCAGCCACGGCGACACGACGCCGCTTCCGGTGCCCAGCTGCAACCGGGTGATGCTGCCGCGCCAGCCGGCCCACGGCTCGGCGCCGCTCGCGATCAGCCCGCCGTGCGCCTGCACCAGCAGCGCGCTGTCGGGCTGCCGGGCGATGGCCGGCTGCAGTGCCTCGGTCCATGCCGGCGGCTGGGCTGGAGCGCGGGCCCGCACCTCGATGTTGTGCTCGGTCGTCGTGCCGGTGATGTTGGCGGTGGCCAAGTCGAGCGTGGGCACCGGCTCGGTCACGGACTTCGGCGATGAGCCCGGGCCGCCGGGTCGCTGTTGCACCCGGGTCGCGCTGGCCGTGATGTCCAGGTCAGCGTCGCGGGCCGTGCCGGCGCGCCAGTGCAGTTGGGCCTGCTCCATCACCGTGTTGTCGATGTGCAGTGAATTCGCTTGCGCCTCACCTTGCAGCGTGAGATCGGGCCAGCGGCCATCGATCCGGCTCGTCGCGCTCAGCGAGCCGGCCAGCCCTCCCGGCGGTGCACCGGGCTCAGGGGGCCGCAGCAGCCGCCACAGCGGAGTGAGTGCGGCCAGCGCCGGTGCGTCCACTCTCACGTCCCAGTGGTCGTCATGGCCGGCTGCAGGGCCCGTGGCCAAGCGACCCTGCCCCTGAACGCGGTTGCCGGCCATGCTGATCTCGACACTGGCATCGACCTGACGTGCGTCGGCACGCTTGATTTGGCCGCTGCCCTCGACCGTCAATCCGGCCAGCATGCTGCGCGCCAGGGTGACCTGAGCGTTGCCCTGCACCGCCGCAGCCCCCGCTGCGTCGGGCAGCTGCACATCGAAATTCGCGCTGGCATTGAGACGGGTGGTGGCGCGTGACCAGACCGAGTCTGGCAGCCCGGGCCACCAGACCCGTGGGTCGAATTCGACCAGTGCGCCGCGCCCCTTCAGCAGCCAGCCGCTGTTGCTAGCGGTGCGATCGGCCACCCCCGACAGCGTGGCGCTCGCGCCTTGTGCCAGGGCCTGCGCCTGACGCAACTCGATGTGCTGCGTCGACACGCTGGCATCGAGTTGCAACTGCACCGCCTTGCCGGCGGTCTTGACGCGCTTTTGGCCGATCGCTTCCGACAGCACACCGTGGAGGTCGAGCTTCACGTCGAGCCGGGGCGCGCTTTCGGCCGGCGCGGCGGACGCATCGGCCAGCGGGTGGTGAGCCACGATGCTCAGCGGACCGTCCAGACGCATCTCGGGCGCTCGTGCGTCGAGCTGCGAAGGCTGCAGACTGGACAGCGACAACTCGAGCGACGAGTGCTGAGCATTCCACACACCGATCCCGGCGATGCGTCCGGCGCTCTGATCCCGGGCACCGAGTTCGGCGTCGAAGTGTTTCAGCTCGAGCGAGTTGCGGTCATCGGCACGGCTGAGCACGTCGGCCTTGAGCGTGCGCAGCGGCAGTCGGCCATCGCTCCAGCGGCCGGCCGCGTCGTTGCTCAGTTCGATGTGCGCGGAGATGGGTTGGTCCAGCGCCTGGCTTTGCACCGTGATCTCGCCGCTGAGCGACGTGACGGGCGCCAGCCGGTGCAGCACCGACACATCGAACGCATGGGTGCTCAGCTGCAGCGCCGCCAGCGGCCAGTCGGCAAACGGGCGCAGGTCGGCCTGCGCTTCGAGCGACTGCGCGGTGTGCGTGCCGGTGGCGGCCGATTGAACCGTGGCGTGCAGCGCCGGGCCCGCCAGCGGGCCGTCGAGCGTCAGCTGCGCTTGCCAGCCGGACAGGTCGATGGCGGCAGGTGCGTCGGTTGCGGGCGCGGCAGCCGCGGCCATCGGGTCGGTTTTGGCCGCGTTGGACAAGGGCGGCGGTGCCTGCTGCGACAACTCGATGCGCGCTTGCAGCGACATCGCAGCGTGGACGTCGATGTGCGCCGTGCCTCGTGCTTGGAGCTGCTGCCAGCCGAGTTGCAGATCGTCCACGAGGTGCTGCCGGCCTGATGCCGCACCGAGTTGCAAGCGCGCGTGGACGTTGCGCACAGCGTCGGTGCCCAGCGCGGATGAGTGCAACGCTGCGATGCGCAGGTCGTCCACATCGAGTTGCAGCGGCAAGGCCAGATCGGCGGGTGGCTTCATCGGCCCCGGTGCGGGCGCGATCAGCACGTCCACGCGCGCGGCGTGCAGTTCAGCGAACCGCAGGTGCGCCCACAGCGTGGGAACGTCGCCCGGTCCGATGCTCAGGCCGCGCCAGCCCAGGTCGGTGATCACGACGCGGTCGCCTTCGCCGGTGTTGCCCGACAGGTTGATCTGCACGCGTTGCGCGCTGAAGTCGCCCAGCAATGCACCGCGAGGTGCCGTGATCTGCACCGAAGGCATCCAGTCGCCCAGGCGCGACAGCAGCCAGCCGCTGCCGGCTTCGCTGCCCATGGTCCACCACGCCGTGCCGATGAGCGCGCAAGCCGACAGCAGCAACACGCCGCCCGTTCCACCGAGGACCCGGCGC
>CANBSV010000114.1 GCA_947372225.1 Burkholderiales bacterium
GGTCGGAAATCACGACATCCACCGGGCGGCCGGTCACGGCCAACTCAAGTCGCTGCAGGACCTCTTCTTCGCGAAAATCGCCCTGAATGAACACCACGCCCTCGATCGGCTCGAAATCGAGAATGTCCAAGGCAATGATGGTCCCGTTGAGAGGTCCCAGGCCCGCACCCACCACCTCGGACTCCCTCGTGACCAGCCGGCGGCGATCGTACTGGCTCCACGCCCCAGGGGCCGCGCCCAGATCGACGACCACCTGCCCCGGCTTGAACAATCCCAGTGTCTCGTCGATCTCTTTCAACTTGTAGGCGGCCCTGGCGCGAAAACCCTCTTTTTTGGCAAGCTTCACATAGGTGTCGTTCAAATGATCGAGCAACCATGCCTTGTTGATCTTTTTGCTTTTGGATTTGACCTTCATGCTGCAACGATAATGGAGCCATGCCAGCCATCCTCCTTACTTCGCACCAGCGGAAAGAAAAGCGTTCCGAGGCTCACCACCTTGATCCTGTGGTATTGATCGGCGGCGATGGGCTCACGCCTGCCGTGATCCGAGAGACGGATGCGGCGCTCAACGCGCACGGGTTGATCAAGGTTCGGGTGTTTTCGGACGAAAGAGCCTCCCGAGAACTCATGCTGGCCACGCTTTCGGACCAACTGAGCGCAGCGCCGATCCAGCACATCGGCAAGCTTCTTGTGCTTTGGCGGCCCGTGGCCCCCAAGGAAAAGGTTGAGCGCGAAGATCGAAAGCCTGGACCTAAAGTCGTGAAACTCCTGAAATTCTCGAAAAGCGGCAACCATCGACCGCAGGTCAAGAAAATCAAGGTGCTCGGCAATGAGCGCTTGGCCGCGGGTGGGGAGATCAAGCGAGCTCGCAAACGAGTGGTCAGCGTGAAACGCAAAGTTCTGGACTGAAGTTCAGCCAGCCCCACTCTTTTGCACCAACATGCCCGCCCGATCAAATTCGGGCTGAGGTCAGCCGCCAGGCCAGTGCAAGTACAAGCAGCGCCTTCAGCGCGAAGCACGCGGCTGACAACCCATGCAGTGCGCCGAACGACAGCCCGCTCTCCCCGGCCTTTGCTGCGGCCAACATGGGGTGCAGCACGAAGTAGCCGGTGATCGTGCAGAACAAGCTCCCCAAGACCAGAAGCACGTTCGTGTTGAACCCTGCTGAAGGGTTCGACTCGCCAAACCTTGCGCCTATCCTGCGCAGCAAGACCAGGATCAGGATCGCCACAGCCAGACTGGCATAGGCCTCAATAGCGAACATCCTGGCCGCGCTTCGTCCAGCCACATCAGATGGCGCGACGGCAAACCCCGCCGGAGCGCCGATCAGGCCCACGCCGATCAAAACGCCGCACCAAAGCCCGGCAATACACGCAACGAGACGATGTAGCACGTGGATCACGCTGAGTCAGCAATATCGAACAGCCATCACCTCATAGCTCTTCACCCCGCCGGGCGCTTGCACTTCGGCAATGTCGCCCACCTGCTTGCCGATCAGAGCCCGCGCGATCGGTGAGCTGATGGAAACGAGGCTCAGTTTGATGTCGGCCTCATCGTCGCCCACGATCTGATAAGTCACGCTGGCGCCGTTGCTTTCGTCTTCCAAGTCGACTGTGGACCCAAACACCACTCGGCCCTCAGCGTCCAGTGTCGAGGGATCAATCACCTTGGCGGCAGCCAGTTTGCTTTCGATTTCAAGAATCCGCCCCTCGATGAAGCCTTGCTTGTCCTTCGCCGCCTCATATTCCGCGTTCTCGGACAAATCGCCCTGGGCACGCGCCTCAGCGATGGCCTGAATCACTGCGTGTCGTTCGACAGTCTTCAATCGCTGAAGCTCGTCCTTGAGCTTTTCAGCGCCACGCTTGGTGAGGGGGATGGTCTGCATGATGAATACCCAAGACAAAAATGAAGCCGCCGCCGGAAGATCCAGCGGCGGCCAAGAGATAAAACGTAAACCCTGAAACCAGTTTAGTTCAACTCGGCGTGCAGTTCCTGCAGCGGGCGGACCACCAGATCCGCTTGGTGCTTCATGCCCTCAACAGCCGCCTCGCAACCGGCCATGCTGGTGTAGTACGTCACCCGTTGGGCCAAAGCCGCCTGCCGGATGTGGCGTGAATCAGCGATGGCGGTGCGGGTTTCGTCGACGGTGGTGAACACCAGTTGAATCTCTCCTGCCTTGACCATGTCGACGATGTGCGGCCGGCCATCCTTGACCTTGTTAACGACCTTCACCGTCACACCACCGGCGGCGATCGCAGCGGCCGTCCCCTTGGTCGCAACGATCTGGAAGCCCAAAGTCTGCAAGTCCCGCGCAACTTCGACCGCTCGAACCTTGTCACCGTTCTTGACGGTGATGCAAACCGTGCCGCGGGTCGGCAAGCGCGAGCCAGCGCCCAGTTGGCTCTTGAGCATGGCCTCGCCAAAACTGCGACCCACACCCATCACCTCGCCAGTGGAACGCATTTCCGGGCCCAGGATCGGGTCGACACCCGGAAACTTGTTGAACGGGAAAACGGCCTCCTTCACGCTGAAGTACGGCGGGACCACTTCAGCCGGAATTCGACCGTTGGCGCAGCGCTGATCAGCCAGTTTGCGACCCACCATGCAGCGCGCCGCAATCTTGGCCAGTTGAAGGCCGGTGGCCTTTGAAACGAACGGCACCGTGCGAGATGCGCGCGGGTTGACCTCGAGCACATAGACGACGGCCTGCGCGCCCTCGCCCTGGATCGCGAACTGCACGTTCATCAGCCCTTTGACCTTCAGCGCACGGGCCATGACCGTCGTTTGACGCCGCAGTTCATCTTGCAGCGAGGCTGGCAAGGAGTAAGGCGGCAACGAGCAAGCCGAATCTCCGGAGTGAATACCGGCCTGCTCCACGTGCTCCATGATGCCGCCGATCATCACACCGGATGGTTCGTCGCTGCCATCGGCGATGCAGTCGACATCCACCTCGATCGCATCATCCAGAAACCGGTCCAAAAGCACTGGCGACTTCTCGCTCACCTTGACCGCCTCACGCATGTAGCGCTCGAGGTCCTTGTCGCCGTGGACGATTTCCATCGCGCGGCCACCCAGCACATAGCTCGGACGCACCACCAGCGGATAGCCGATTTCCTGAGCCAGACGCAATGCCGATTCTTCGGTGCGCGCCGTGCGGTTGGGAGGCTGCCGCAGGCCCAGTTCGTTGAGCAGTTTCTGGAAGCGCTCGCGGTCCTCGGCGATGTCGATGCTGTCTGGCGATGTGCCGACGATAGGAACTCCAGCGCGCTCCAGATCGAGCGCGAGCTTCAAAGGCGTCTGGCCACCGTACTGGACGATCACGCCAACGGGCTTTTCCTTGGCGACGATCTCGAGCACGTCTTCGAGCGTCACCGGCTCGAAGTACAGGCGGTCGGAGGTGTCGTAATCGGTCGACACAGTCTCCGGGTTGCAGTTGACCATGATGGTCTCGTAGCCGTCTTCGCGCATCGCCAGAGCCGCGTGGACACAGCAGTAGTCGAACTCGATCCCCTGACCGATGCGGTTAGGTCCGCCACCAAGCACCATGATTTTTTTGCGATCTGTCGGCTCGGCCTCGCACTCCTCGTCGTACGTCGAGTACAGGTAGGCGGTCTGGGTCGCGAACTCGGCGGCACAGGTGTCCACTCGTTTGTAAACGGGGCGCACATTCAGCGCGTGGCGACTCGCCCTCACCTCATGCTGATTTGTACCCAGCAACTTGGCAATGCGACGATCTGAAAATCCTTTGCGCTTGAGGTGGCGCAGTTCATCGGCACCCAGCGATTCGAGCGTGCGTGCGGTCAGAGACTGTTCGATTTGAATCAATTGCTCGATCTGAGCAAGGAACCATGGGTCGATCGCGGTTTCCTCGAAGACCTCGTCGAGGCTCATACCGATGCGGAACGCATCGCCCACATAAAGAATGCGCTCAGGTCCGGCCTCGCCGATTTCCTCCACGATCTCATCGCGATCGGTGCTGCGCTCGCTCAACCCGTCAATACCGGTTTCGAGACCACGCAAGGCCTTTTGAAAACTCTCCTGGAACGTGCGGCCCATTGCCATCACCTCGCCCACCGACTTCATCTGCGTCGTCAGGTGTGAGTCCGCTGCTGGAAACTTTTCAAAAGCAAAACGCGGGATCTTGGTCACCACGTAGTCGATGCTTGGCTCAAAGCTCGCCGGGGTGGCTCCGCCCGTGATGTCGTTGCGCAGTTCGTCAAGCGTGTAGCCCACCGCCAGCTTGGCTGCCACCTTGGCAATCGGAAATCCCGTGGCCTTCGACGCCAGCGCTGAGGACCGAGACACGCGCGGGTTCATCTCGATCACCACCATGCGGCCGTCCTGCGGATTGATGGCGAACTGAACGTTCGAGCCACCCGTGTCCACACCGATCTCGCGCAAGATCGCGATGCTCGCGTTTCGCAGCAGTTGGTATTCCTTGTCGCTCAGCGTTTGGGCCGGCGCCACCGTGATGGAGTCGCCCGTGTGGATGCCCATTGGATCGAGGTTCTCGATGGCGCAAACGATGATGCAGTTGTCCGCCTTGTCGCGAACCACTTCCATCTCGAATTCTTTCCAGCCGATCAGGCTTTCCTCGATCAGCAATTCCTTGGTCGGAGACAGGTCCAATCCCCGTTTGCAGATTTCTTCGAATTCGTCGGGGTTGTAGGCAATTCCACCACCGGTTCCGCCCAAGGTAAAACTAGGGCGGATCACCATCGGGAAGCCCGGACCATCGATCTCAGCCGAAATACGCTGCTGAACGCCGAGCGCCTCTTCCATCGAGTGGGCGATGCCGCTGCGCGCAGAACCCAGACCGATGCCTGTCATCGCATCCTTGAACTTCAGCCGGTCCTCGGCCTTTTCAATGGCCTTTTCATTGGCACCGATCATCTCGACGCCATACTTGGCCAGCACACCGTGCTTGTGCAGATCGAGTGCGCAGTTCAGTGCCGTTTGCCCACCCATGGTCGGCAGCACCGCATCGGGCCGTTCCTTAGCAATGATCTTTTCGACCACCTGCCAGGTGATGGGTTCGATGTAGGTCGCGTCGGCCATCTCGGGGTCGGTCATGATCGTCGCAGGATTGCTGTTGACGAGGATGACGCGATAGCCCTCTTCGCGCAGTGCCTTGCAGGCCTGGGCTCCGGAGTAGTCGAATTCGCAGGCTTGTCCGATGATGATCGGGCCGGCGCCGATGATCAGGATTGAGCGGAGGTCGGTGCGCTTAGGCATTTGCGCCTCCGGTCCACGCCGCGCTAGGCGCTTCCATCAATCCAATGAAGCGATCGAACAGGTAGCCAATGTCATGCGGCCCTGGCGATGCCTCGGGGTGGCCCTGGAAACAGAAAGCTGGGCGATCGGTGCGCGCCAGGCCTTGCAAGGTGCCGTCAAACAAACTCACGTGTGTCGCTCTCAGGTTGTTCGGCAAAGTGCTCTCGTCAACGGCGAAGCCGTGGTTCTGGCTGGTGATACTCACCCGGCCGGTGTCAAGGTCCTTGACCGGGTGATTGGCACCGTGGTGCCCGAATTTCATTTTGAAAGTCTTGGCGCCTGAGGCCAGTGCAAGTATCTGGTGCCCCAGACATATCCCGAACACCGGGATTCCCGTCTCGATCAGGTGGCGCGCGGCCTCGATCGCATACGTGCAGGGCTGGGGATCGCCAGGGCCATTGCTCAAGAAAATGCCGTCGGGTCGCAGATCCAGAACGGCCTGGGCCGACGTCTGGGCCGGAACCACCGTGACCCTGCAGCCGCGGCTGGCCAACATGCGCAAGATGTTGCGTTTGACGCCAAAGTCGTAGGCAACCACATGGAACTTCTCATCAACCAGACTGCCGTAGCCTTCACCAAGCGCCCATTCGGCCTCGGTCCAGACTTGGCTGGCTGGATTGCTTACCACCTTGGCCAGGTCAAGACCGGCCATACTGGGGGCCGAGCGGGCGGCGCTCAGGGCGATTTCGAAATGCGACTCGCCGACGCTTTCGCCAACGCCCAAGGACAGGATGCACCCGTTTTGCGCACCGGTGCTGCGCAACAGGCGGGTCAGGCGGCGGGTGTCGATATCGGCAATCGCCACAGTGCCCTCGCGCTGGAGGTACTGAGTCAGCGTCTCGGTCATCCGAAAATTGGACGCCCGCAGGGGAAGGTCACGAATGATCAGGCCCGCAGCGTGAATCCGGTCTGACTCAACGTCCTCCGGGTTGACGCCATAACTTCCGATGTGCGGATAAGTCAGGGTGACGATCTGGCGGCAGTAGCTCGGATCGGTCAGGATTTCCTGGTAACCGGTCAGCGAGGTGTTGAACACCACTTCCCCGCTGGTTTGGCCCGGTGAGCCGATGGAAGTGCCGATGAAGCGGGAGCCGTCTGCGAGTACGAGGATTGCGGGGGGCAAGACGGGCAGCAAGGAAAACTCCGTTGGTGCACCCAGTTCTGCCCCGCAGCGCGTGCTGCAAGTTCGAATCCGGTGGGAAACTGACGGGGTTTCTCTGGGGGCGGGGGTGTGCTCGGATGAGTCGCTCATTGTAAGTCGAGACAGTTCGCCAAGGCCCGCTGAATGGCGTCGTTTGGCGCCTTAAGGCGTTGCGCACTGACTCGGTGGTCGTGCCGCAGCAAATCAATACACGACTCAAACAGTGGGGAACTAGAATCGTCGGCGCGGGTCACACGAAGTTCTTATGTCCCCTTGGAGGTCACCATGAGTGAAGGTTTACGTTCAACCCCCTACATGCATTCCGGCTCTGTCACTTCTGTGGAGCAGAGCAACCGGGTCTTGCGCAACACCTACTGGCTGCTGGCGCTGTCGATGGTGCCCACGGTTGCGGGCGCCTGGATCGGCGTAACCACAGGCCTGATGACGGCGCTGTCTCCGATGATGGGCCTGGTGATTTTCATGGCCGGCGCGTATGGGTTCATGTTCGCCATCGAGAAGACGAAGAACTCCGCGACCGGCGTGTCAGTGCTTCTGGGTTTCACCTTCTTCATGGGTCTGATGCTCTCGCGCTTGGTTGGCGCGGTGCTGGGGCTGTCCAACGGAGCCAGCCTGATCATGATGGCGTTTGCCGGGACGGGCGCAATCTTCCTGGGGATGGCAACGATGTCCTCGATCATCAAGCGTGATCTGAGCTCGATGGGCAAATTCCTGTTCATCGGCATGATCATGCTGCTGGTCGCCGGCATCGCGAACATGTTCATCCAGTCAAGCGCGCTGATGATCACGCTGTCGGTGCTGGCTATCGGCATCTTCTCGGCTTTCATCCTCTATGACTTGAAGCGTGTCAAGGATGGTGAAGAAACCAACTACATCACTGCAACGCTCAGCGTTTACCTGAGTCTGTACAACGTGTTTCAGTCGCTGCTTGCAATCTTCGGGATTACGTCCGGAGACGACTGAGCGCTAAGCCACCATAGCGCGTTGAGACGGGGCCTGTGGGCCCCGTTTTCATTTCACGAGCAGGTTCAGACCCCGGCACGCTCGAACACGGCGATGCTCTCCACATGCGCTGTGTGCGGGAACATGTTGACGGCCCCGGCTGCGGCCAGCGTGTAGCCAGCCTGATGCACCAGCAGTCCCGCATCCCTGGCGAGCGTGGCCGGGTTGCAACTCACATAAACGATGCGCATGGGAGGCTCATACCCAGGCACTGCAGAGGGGTCCGCTGTCACGTCAGCCAAAGCCTTGGCCAATGCAAAGGCGCCCTCGCGAGGCGGGTCGATCAGCCACTTTTGGGCGTGGCCCAGAGAAGCCAATCCGGTGGCCTCGATGTCGAACAGATTGCGGGCCATGAACTGAGTTTTGGCGGCCAGTGCGTTGAACGCGGCGTTCTCGCGCGAACGCTCCACCAAGACCTCGCTACCCTCGATGCCGAGCACCTCACTCGCCAGCGTGGCGATCGGCAGGGTGAAGTTGCCCAAGCCGCAAAACCAATCGATCACACGCTCGTGAGGCAGAGGGTCGACCAGGCGAACCGCGCGGGCCACGAGTGTTCGATTGATCTGGTGATTGACCTGCGTGAAGTCGGTCGGCCGGAACCTCATCGTGATGCCGAACTCGGGCAGGCTGTACGA
>CANBSV010000115.1 GCA_947372225.1 Burkholderiales bacterium
GGGCTCAGAGCGATCATCGAGCGCAGCGGCTCGGCGGCTTCGACGGAGCGGTTCAGCGCGACGAGCAACTGAACCACGTAGCGGCTGGCCTCGAGCGAATCGGGAAGCGACGTTTTCCAGGCTTGCGCGGCCTTGAGCGCCAGTTCGCCCGACCTGGCTTGCAGCGCAATTTCAGTCGCGCGTCTGAAGACTTGTTCGTTCTTGCTCTTGCGTGCGGCGTCGAGCAGCACGGAGTACGCCGAACCCGGGTCGTTGGCGCTCAGCTCGAGTTCGCCGATGAGCAACTGGTAGAACAGCGCAGCATCCAGCCCGGAATTCTCGATAGGCGCTGCGGCCTTTGACGGCCTGGCTGCGGCGGGCGTTTGCGCCGCGGCTGGAAGCATCCCGGAACACAGCGCGATGACAAGCGCACAGGCAGCTGGCGCTGTGGAAAAACGAGCTGGCATCGACGACTCCTGGGTGCGTAAAAAGATTCTAGAGGGCTGAGCTGCCATCGCGGCTCAGGGCGTGTGACCGGCTTGCGTCCTGATAATTCCCTGCATGCCTGAATTACCCGAAGTCGAGGTCACGCGTCAAAGTTTTGCTTCGCGCATTGCCGGCGCGGTGGTCACCGGTGTGCGATTGGGAAAACCGCTGCGTTGGCCGTTGGGTATTGATCCTGCGACGCTGATCGGCCAGCGGGTCGGTGAGGTGACGCGGCGCGGCAAGTACCTGTGGCTGCCGTTGCATCGCATTCGTGTGGCATTGCCAGCGGTGCCCGAAGCGCCTGAGCTGGAGCCAGGCTTGCTGATGCACCTGGGCATGTCGGGGTCGCTGGCGTTCGTGGTGCAGCCCGGTCCGCCCGGAGCGCACGATCATTTCGATCTGGTCACCGACCGTGGCACGTTGCGCCTGACCGATCCGCGCCGCTTTGGCGCGGTGGTGTGGTCCGAAGCTCAGGGCTCGGGCGCTGCCGGCAAGCTGCTGTCGACGCTCGGCGTCGAGCCGCTGGACGCGGCGTTTGACGGAGCCTATCTGCACGCGGCTTTGAAAAACCGCCGTGTCGCAGTCAAGTTGGCGCTGCTCGGCGGCGGCATCGTGGTGGGTGCCGGCAATATCTATGCATGCGAGGCGCTGTTCTCCGCCGGCATCGATCCGCGCACCCGCAGCGATCGGCTCAGCAGGCCGCGCTGCCAGCGGTTGGCGCAGGCCATACGCCGCACGCTCGAAACGGCGCTGGCGCTGGGCGGCTCGACCCTTCGCGATTTTCGTGACGCGCACGGCATGGCGGGGCAGTTCCAGCTGAGTGCCGATGTGTACGGCCGCGCTGGCGAGCCATGCCGAGTGTGTGCCACGGCCGTGCGCCGCATCGTTCAGGGGCAGCGCTCGACCTTCTTTTGTCCACGCTGCCAGAAGCGCTGACACCTTCGGTCCCTCGGCCTTGGTGCCTTGGCTGCACAAATGTGGGTGAGTCCACCGTCGTTTCAGGCGATGGTCATTTCCGCAGCTGACTTAGGATGGTTTCCGATGGCGGGTGCACCACTCGCCGGCGTCATCCAATACCCGCCGCTGGAAATCCGATCCATGACGTCTGCCTTTGCCGGCCGCTTCGACGACTTCAGCCACTGGCGCGCCGGGTTGGGCGAGCGGCTCGATGAGTTGTCCGCCTGTCTGGCTGACATTGGTTTCGACGACCGGCCCTCTTGCGCGAGGCTCGCTGCGTTGCGCGAGCGTCTGGACGCCGACAAGCTCATCGTGGCATTCGTGGCCGAGTTTTCGCGCGGCAAGTCCGAGCTGATCAATGCGATCTTCTTTGCAGACGCCGGCACGCGTGTGTTGCCTGCTGCACCAGGTCGCACCACGATGTGTCCGGTCGAACTTGCCTGGGACCCACACCAGCCCGAGGGCCTGTCGCTGCTGCCGATGGGCACGCGGCTCGAGGACGTCTCGCTCACGCATTGGCGTGACCGTCGTGACGCGTGGACGCACCTTCTGCTGGACAAGTCTGAGCCCGAGTCGCTGTCGCTGGCCTTGCGCCAGGTGACGGCCACACGTCAGACGACGATTCACGAGGCCCAAGCCCTTGGCCTGTGGCATGAATCGAACGGCGACCACAACGCTGCGACTGATCAGGTCGAGTCGGTCGAGGTGCCGGTATGGCGCCACGCGATGATCAACCACCCGCATCCGCTGCTCAGGCAAGGCCTGGTGGTGCTCGACACGCCTGGGCTGAATGCGCTTGGCGCCGAGCCCGAACTCACGCTGGGCTTGCTGCCCCTGGCCCACGCCACCGTGTTCATCGTGGGTGCCGATACCGGTGTGACCCAATCCGACCTGACCATCTGGCGCGACCACCTTGGCGCGCGCCAGGGGCTGGCCTTCGTGGTGCTCAACAAGATCGACGCGCTGCGCGATCCATTGGCCACCCCGGAGCAGGTGGATGCCCAGATCGAGGCGCAGCGCCGATCGACGGCGCGCATCCTTGGCGTGCCGCCTGAACGGGTGTTCGCGCTGTCGGCACGGCAAGGGCTGGTCGCGCGCATCGAAGGCGATGCGCAGGGGCTGAGCGAGAGTCGGCTGATCGAATTCGAGGCTGCGCTTTCGGTGGGGTTGCTGCCGCAGCGCCGACAACTGCTGGGGCGGCTGATCGAGGACGCGGCCCAGCACATTCATCATCGGGCCGTGCGTCACATTGGCGAGGCGCTTCGTCAGCAAGCAGAGCAACTGCTTGAGCTGCGCGGACTGCGAGGTCAAAGCAGTGCCAAGCTGACTATGCTGATGAAGCGAGTGAGTGGCGAGGCCATGGAGTTCGAGCAGTGCCACGCCCGCCTGACAGCGCTTCGCGCGATGCACGCCCGGCAAGGTGAGCTGGCGCTCGCGCAGTTGTCCTACGACGACCTTGAGGAGGAGATCGACCTGATGTTGGCCGAGATCCAGGCGAGTGTGCTCAGGCTCGGTGCGCGCAAGGCGTTCGTGGCACTTTGTGAGCGTTTGCGCGAGCGACTCTTGCGCGTTCAGACGCAACTGCACGACACGCAGGACATGCTCGGCGGGACGTTTGGCTTGCTGAATGCCCAGTTTGGTTTCGGCCTGGCACTCAAGACCGGTCCGAACATGACGGGTTTCATCGAAGAGATCAGCCTGATCGAGCGGCTCTACGCGCAGTACCTCGGACTGGGCGACGTGTTGCGGCTGACGAGGCCACGCTTCACGGAACAGTTGCGGCGCATGCTCGTCGAGCGCATCAGCGTGGTGTGGGACGGCTCGCGCAACGCGATCGAAGGGTGGAACCGGGAAGTGGCTTCGCACATCGACGCGCAGTTGGTCGAGCGTCGAAGGGGCTTTCAGAAGCGGGCCGAATCGCTTTCGCGCGTTCGTGGCGCGGCCGATCAGCTCGAATTGCGCATTGCCGAAATCGAGCAGCAAGAACGTCAGCTTCGCCAGCAACTGGAGCAGCTGGGCGCCATCAACCAGTCTTTGCTGCGTGCGGCGTGCGACGCTGTCGATGTGTCGGCGTCCATGGGCTCGGCCGATGCCCGGCGCGCGCGGGCCTGAATGACGCACGAAGGCTTTTCCGCGGCCGTCATCGACTGGCAACGCAGCCATGGCCGCCATGGCTTGCCGTGGCAGCACACGCGCGATCCTTATCGCCTGTGGCTGTCCGAAATCATGCTCCAGCAAACCCAGGTCAGTACCGTGCTGGGCTACTACGAGCGCTTCCTGCAACGGTTTCCCGATGTGGCCGCGCTGGCCGCCGCACCGATCGACGATGTGCTCGGGCTGTGGAGCGGGCTGGGCTACTACAGCCGGGCGCGCAACCTGCACCGCTGCGCGCAGGCGGTGGTGACAGATCACGGCGGGCGCTTTCCCGCCAGCAGCGCGCAATTGCAAGGGCTGCCCGGAATCGGCCGGTCGACCGCGGCGGCGGTGGCCGCGTTTTGCTTTGGCGAGCGCGTGGCCATCCTCGACGGCAACGTCAAACGAGTGCTCACGCGCGTACTGGGCTTTGACGGCGATCTGGCTCAGGCCACCCACGAGCGGCAGCTGTGGGCGCAGGCCACACAGGTGTTGCCCGTCACCGGCATCGAGCCCTACACGCAGGGACTGATGGACCTGGGCGCCACACTGTGCAGCGCGCGTTCGCCGCAGTGCCGGCTGTGTCCGGTGCAAGGCCTGTGCGTGGCGGCTCGCGACGGCAACCCGCAGGCTTATCCGGTCAAGACCCGCAAGCTCAAGCGCGGCACACGCGAGCACGTCTGGCTGTGGCTCGAGTGGCGAGATTCGATTTGGCTGCTCAAACGCCCCGACAGCGGCGTGTGGGCCGGGCTGTGGAGCCTTCCCGAATTTGACTCGCATGACGATCTGTGCCGCGCGGCGCAGGCCTGGCCCGGCCGATTCGAGACGCTGCCCAGCTTCACGCACACCCTGACGCACCTGGACTGGACGCTGCACCCCGTGCGCTGGAACCTGCCTGCATCGGTCGATGACGCTCAGGCCGAGGCCTGCACCGCGCCGTTTGCTGCAGGGCGCTGGTTCAGCCTGGATGAGGCGCTGGCCGCCGGTTTGCCCGCGCCCTTGCGCAAGCTGCTGCTGGCCTGAGAGGCCCGTTCAGTTGCGTGCGTCGAGTTCGCGGTGGCGGATCAGCGTGACCGAGCGGCCGGCAAAGCGCCGCGCCAGCACCTCGGCCATGTACACAGAGCGGTGCTGCCCGCCGGTGCAGCCGACGGCCACCGTGAGGTAGCTGCGCTGGTCGTGCTCGAACGCCGGCAGCCAGCGCGCCAGGAAGGCATCGATCTGATCGAGCATCTCGCCCACCTCGGGTTGTGCTTCGAGATAGGCTGCCACTGCGGCATCGCGGCCGTTTTGCGGTCGCAACTCGCGGATGTAGTGCGGGTTGGGCAGTACGCGCACATCGAACACGTAGTCGGCATCGCGCGGCACGCCGTGCTTGAAGGCGAATGACTCGAACACCAGCGTGAGCTGGTTGGCACCGGCGCGCATCAGGTCGCGCATCCAGATGCGCAACTGCGTGGGCCTCAGCTGGCTCGAGTCGATCACCGTGGAGACCTCGCGCAGACCCGACAGCAGCTTGCGTTCGAGCTCGATCGCGTCGATCAAGGCGCGATGGCCTTCCGTTCCATCGACCCCTGGCATTGGTATGGCGCCGGAGCCCGTCGATTGGGTCAGCGGGTGCGGACGGCGGGTTTCCGAAAAGCGCTGCACCAGCGCGTCGGTGCTCGCGTCGAGAAACACCGAGCGCACCGACACGCCCTCGGCGCGCAGTTGCTCGAGCAGCGGCAGCAGGTGCGGCAGCGAGCCCGCGCTGCGCACGTCCACGGCCACCGCGACGCGGCGGTCGCGGCGGTCGCGGCCCTGGTCCTCAAGGCGCAGCAAATCGCGAAGCAGCTCAGGCGGCAGGTTGTCGATGCAGAAAAAGCCCGCGTCTTCCAGCGCGTTGAGCGCCACCGACTTGCCCGAACCGGAGATGCCAGTGACCAGTACCACCTCGCGCAAGACGCCAGAGTTGTCAGCGCCGTCGGCCGGCGGCGAGGGCGGGGCGTCGGTCGGGATCATCGCGGAGGTCCTGCGCCGGGCGCATCGGCACCCACCGACAGCATTTCCTGGGCGTGCGCGAGGCTGGTGCCCGACAGGCGCTCGCCGGCCAGCATGCGCGCGATCTCGGCCACTCGGGCCTCGCCGCTCACCGGCTGCACATCACTGCGCGCTTCGCCGTTGGCTGTGGACTTGGACACCACATGGTGGTGATCGGCGCAAGCCGCCACCTGCGGCAGGTGCGTGACCGCCAGCACCTGTCGTCCGGCGCCAAGCTGCTTCATCAGCCGGCCCACGGTTTCTGCCACCGCACCGCCCACGCCGGCGTCGATCTCGTCGAAGATCAGAGTGCCCACGCTCGTGTCGCCGCGCTGCAACTGGCTGGTGGTTACCGCGATGGCCAGCGCAATGCGCGACAGCTCGCCGCCCGAGGCCACCTTGGCCAGCGCGCGCGGCGTCGATCCCGCATGGCCGGCCACGAGGAATTCGGCCGACTCCTGCCCGAACGACTGCGGCGAGTCCTGCACCAGCAGCGCCACTTCGAAGCGCCCGCCGGTCATGCCGAGTTGCTGCATCGCCTGCGTGATGGCCGCAGCCAGTTGGGGTGCCGCCGAGTGGCGCAGCGCTGACACGCGCGCGGCTTCGGTGTCATAGGTGGCACGGGCCTGGCTCAGGCGCTGGCGCTGCCCGTCCAGGTCGGAGGCGACTTCCAGCGCGTGAAACTCTTCCTTCCACTGCGAGAGCAAGGCGGCGAGTTCCGACGGCGGGCGGCGGTATCGGCGCGCCAGGCTCATCCAGGCCGACAGGCGTTCATCCAGTTCGGCCAGGCGTGCCGGGTCGACATCGGTACCACCCAGAAAGCCCGACAAGGTGTGGGCCGCGTCGTGCAGCTGGGCCTGCGCGCCTTGCAGCACCTCGACCACGCCAGCGAGCTCAGGGTCGATGGCGGCGGCTTCGTGGAGTCGGCCGATGGCGCGGCCGGTCAGCGCATCGGCGCTGTCGTCCATGTCGCTGATGGCGTCCAGCGCGTCCCGTGCGGACTCGAGCAGCGTTTGCACGTTGGCCAGCCTGGTGTGCTCGGCGTTGAGCTCATCCCACTCGCCGGCAGCCGGTGCGAGTTTGTCGACTTCAGCGATTTGCCAGGCCAGCCGCTCGCGCTCGCGCTCCAGATCAGCTTGCCGGGTCTGGACGCGCTCCAGTGCCTCGGTGGCCGCGCGCAGCTCGGTCCAGGCGGCGCCGAGCGCCCGCGTGTCGAGCCCGGCGTAATCGTCGAGCAGCGCGCGCACCGACGGCCCGCGCGTGAGGCTTTGCCAGGCGTGCTGGCCGTGGATGTCGACCAGATGATCGGCCGCCTCACGCAACTGCGTGATGGTCGCTGCGCTGCCGTTGATCCACGCCCGGCTCTTGCCCTGGGTGTCGATCGTGCGGCGCAGCAGCAAGCTGTCAGCGGATTCGAAGCCGGCCTCGTCGAGCCAGCCGTGCAGCGAAGCGGGCGTGTCGAACTCGGCGCTGATGTCGCATCGAGTGCAGCCTTCGCGCACGACGCCCGCATCACCGCGGCCGCCCAGCGCGAGTTGCAGCGCGTCGATCAGGATGGATTTGCCCGCGCCCGTTTCGCCCGTCAGCACCGAAAAGCCGCTGGCCAGCTCGACCTCGAGCGTGGCGACGATCACGAAGTCGCGCAGGACCAGGCGCCGCAGCATCAGGTGGTCCCTGAGTTCCAGTGCAGCTTGCGGCGCAGGGTGGCGTAGTAGCTCCAGCCCGGCGGATGCAGGAACGTCGCCTGGTAGGGCGCACGTCGCACCGTGATGCGGTCGCCGTGCAACAAGCTGGCCAGTCCTTGCATGTCGAAGTTCACGCTGGCGTCGCGCCCGGCGACGATCTCAATGCTGATCTCGCCCGAATCGGGCAGCACGATCGGCCGGTTCGACAGATCGTGAGGCGCAATGGGCACCAGCACAAAGCCCGCGATGCTGTGGTGCAGGATCGGCCCGCCTGCCGACAGCGCATAGGCGGTCGATCCGGTGGGTGACGCGACGATCAATCCATCGGCGCGCAAATTCGTCACGCTCTCATTGCCAATGTCGATCTTGAGCTCGACCATGCTCGAAGTGGCACCGCGGCTGACCACCACGTCGTTGAGCGCAAACGCCTCGAAGATCGCTTCGCCATCGCGCAAGACGCTGCCTTCGAGCATGGTGCG
>CANBSV010000116.1 GCA_947372225.1 Burkholderiales bacterium
GGAACCTCATCGTGATGCCGAACTCGGGAAGGCTGTACGAAAGATCCTCGTGATGGGCGTCGAGCGGATGCACCGAAGCAGGGTTGTGCGGCTGCAACCACCACTGCACCGAATGCTGCGAGGCAAACTCGCGCAAGCGCTGAAGATCACCCGCCGTCAAAGGCTCGAGGTGGCGCAACACCAGCGCCACGACGGTATCTCCCACCGCCACTTCGATTTGCGGCATCCGGTCCAGTTGCTCCATGCTGCCGATCAGATCGGCCAGCCTGGGTATCAAAGCGCTCAGGTGCGGCGGCAGAACTTCGCAACTGCTCATGTCAGCCACGTAGCTTGATTTGCGCTCGTGGAAACCCACCAGCACCTTGCCTTTCTTGGCCACGAACCGCACCGACAGGCGCGCGCGATATCGATACCCCCAAGCCGGCCCTTCGATCGGCCTGAGCACCTGATCAGGCTTGACCTTGGCCAGGTGCCACAGGCCATCTTCAAGCGCGCGCTGCTTGGTCGCCAGTTGGGCGCCAGCCTGAAGGTGCTGCATCTTGCAGCCACCGCAGGTGCCGAAATGCTGGCAGCGCGGGGTCACGCGTTGCGAACTCTCACGGCGCATCGCCGTGATCGTGGCTTGCTCCCACTGATTCTTGCGGCGATACACGCTGACCCGGACCTGCTCACCGGGCAGGGCGCCCTCAATGAACACGACCTTGCCCTCGGCGTTATGGGCCACGCCTTGCCCCTCGAGGTCGAGCGACTCAACGCTCAACCATTCGTCGCTTGCTGTCATCCAGCGATTATCCGGTGGCCATGCAAGCGCAGATCACTTGCTCTCAGGCACGCCCGAAGCCCGTCATCGATGCGAGCAACATGACATCAGCGCGGAGGCAGCAGCTTCGCGGGGTCGATGGGTTTGCCTTGACGGCGAATCTCGAAGTGGAGCTGAACAGACTCGGAATCGGTGGACCCCATTTCGGCAATCTTTTGACCACGCCTGACAGCCTGATCCTCTTTAACCAGCAGCGCCTGGTTGTGTGCGTATGCCGTGAGGTAGGTGCTGTTGTGCTTGACGATCACCAGGTTGCCATAGCCGCGCAAGCCAGAGCCGGCATACACGACGCGTCCATCGGCAGCCGCCACGACAGGATCACCAGCTTTGCCGGCAATGCCAAGACCCTTGCTCTTCGTCTCATCGAAGTTCGTGGTGACCGCCCCGCTGGCCGGCCACATCCAGTTGACGGTGTCATCGCTCACTGCCGCAACTGCAGGAGTGCTGGCAGCGGGGACCGCTGCCGGACTTGACGCTGATGCGCCGGACGCTGCTGGGGCAGTCGCGCCCGGGCCCGGCGCAGCCGGCTTCGAATCGAGTGGACGCGTCTCAATCTTGGCCACTGTGACCGCGCGTGCCCCAGGCAACGCCGGATCAACACCCGGAGGGCTTACTCTGAGCACCTGGCCGACTTCAATGAGGTTGGGGTTCTCGAGCCCGTTCCATCGCGCCAGATCCTTCCAGTTCTGACCGTTGTCCAGCGCGATTCGCACCAAGGTGTCTTGCGGCCTGACGGTGTAGTAGCCGGGCTTGCCCGAATTGTCCGCAGGGAGGGGCTGAGCATCGCGCCTGGAATCAGCGGCTGACGTGCCGGCTGACTTGGGTGGCGCTCGCCGATCTTCCACCGGAGCGCGTGGATGGGTTGACGAGCAACCGACCAAAACCAGGCCGGACAACACGGCACACAGAAACCCCGCCGTGCACGATCGAACATCATTCATCGTTCTCATCCGGGCCATCACCTCGATCAAACCGCACCAGATTTTAGGGGGACGAACTGCACCGCCTCGTACTCGGTGCGCTGGAAACCTGCCGACTCCAGGCGGTCGATGACCACGAGGCGCTGCTTGTTGGCAGCGTCGAGCACCGGGGAAATCAAGCGCCCGCCGATCGCGAGTTGATCCAGCCAGGTCGCCGGGACATCGGCGCCGCAAGCCGCGGCGATGATGCTGTCGTAGGGTGCGTTGGGCGGATGCCCAAGCATGCCGTCACCATAAACCAGCCGCAGGTCGTTCATGCGCAGCGGCGAGACAAGCTCACGCGCCTTCTCATGCAGACCTCTGATGCGCTCGATCGATACCACATGGCGCGAAAGGCGACACAGCAAAGCCGCCTGGTAGCCACAGCCAGTACCAACTTCCAACACCCTGCCGAGGTGCCCGCCCGAGCGTGCCGAGACGCCATCCATCAGCACACCGATCATCCGTGCAACCACGGACGGCTTTGAAATCGTCTGACCATGACCAATCGGCAGGCTGGTGTCTTCGTAGGCCTGTGTGACCAACGCAGCGTCCACGAACAGGTGCCGCGGCACCGCTGCCATCGCCTCGAGCACACGCGCGTCAAACGGACCGGCCGCACGCAATCTCTCGACCATGCTTCGGCGCACGCCCTCGGAGTCCAGCCCCAGCCCTGTCGAGCGCCCCGCAGCGACCGGGCTGGGGCCGCCCGATCGGCGCTGCGTGGCAGCAGCCGTCAACCCCGGGTTGAATGCCGCTCCACCCGCTCCCTGCGGCTGAGGCTCGCCAGGAGAACTGACCAGCTTCTTGGGTGGCCGAGCCATCTGCTCCAGCCGCAGCGGGAACTTGCCACCTCGCGGCGTCGTTGTACTCACGAGTTACCGCCCGCCTCCAGCCAGGTCCGGAAACCAGGCAGCGAGGCATGATCGGTCAGATCCACCTGAAGCGGCGTGACGGACACGCAGCCTTGGGCAACCGCATGAAAGTCGGTCCCATCGCCGGCCTCAAGCGCGTCGCCCGAGGGGCCGATCCAGTACATCGTGTCACCGCGAGGGCTGGTTTGGCGGATGACCGGCTCACTGGCATGGCGACGACCAAGACGGGTGATCTGGAGCGGAATTCGGTCTGCGTCTGCCCGATTGGGGATGTTCACGTTCAGCAAGAAAGGCCGCGATGACGGCGGCTCGCTGAGTACGCGGTCAATCACCTGTCTCGCCACGCGCGCTGCCGCATCGAGGTGCCCCCAACCCTTGTCGACCTGCGAGAAGGCGATCGCCGGGATCCCGAACAAAAAGCCCTCCATCGCCGCTGCGACGGTGCCCGAATACAACGTGTCGTCACCCATGTTCGCGCCCTGATTGATGCCCGAAACCACGAGATCGGGGCGCTCAAGAAACAACCCCGTCAAAGCAACGTGGACGCAGTCGGACGGGGTGCCATTGAGATAGTGAAAGCCATTGGGCGCCACAAAGGCCGACAGCGGACGTGACAGGGTCAAAGAGTTGGAAGTACCACTGGCGTTTTGCTCTGGTGCGATCACATCGATGTGCCCGAGGCCCTCACAGGCGTGCACCAAGGCCGCGAGCCCGGGCGCCAGATAACCATCGTCGTTGGCAATGAGGATTCGCATCAAATCATTGTAGGAGTCAGGGCTGGGCCGACAGCCCGATCGGGCGACCCTGCTAGCATTTGGCACCACCTCGGATCAACCGCTGGCCATGCCCGTCAATGTATTGATCGTCGAAGAAAACCCTCAGGCCATGGCGTTCATCGAGCGGGTGGTTCGCGAGAGCTTCAGCGATGAACTCAACATCGCTCAGGCCTTCAACATCGATTCGGCGCTTGAAGCGGTAGGGGTCGAAGCGCACCATGATGCGTCGGCCGTCGGCACCCCTTTTCCCCGACCGGACCTGCGCTTTGACATCATGCTGATCGACTTGGACCTGCCGGATGGCAACGCTCTGAAGTTGCTGGCTGAAGTCGCCAGTCGCCCTTCACGAAAGATCGTCACCACCCTGTACGCGGACGATGAGCATCTGTTTCCGGCACTCCTGCAAGGCGCTGACGGATACCTTCTGAAAGAAGACCGCTTCGAGGTTCTGATCGAAACCCTGCAAAAAATCGTTCGCGGCAAGCCGACTCTGTCTCCGGCCCTCGCGCGGCGCATGCTGGCTCACTTCCGGGAAGACACGCACGATCCCGAAGTCCTCACGGCCATCGAGAGCGATGTGCTGACACATCTGAGCAAGGGGTTTACCGCCAAGGAGATCGCCAACCTGTTGAAGATCCGCTGGGTGGCCGTCAATGAGCATGTCAGCGCGGTTTGCAAGAAGTTGAGCGCGTCGATCAGGCCAAGCGACCCGGTCAAGTGAACTTGAGCGATGACGGGTTCGCCCCCGCGGTGTCGAACGGCGTGAGCGACGATCGGCTTGCGCTGATCGCTCAAAGTCACTTGAGGCTCACGGGACGTGCGCTTGTCGAGCCCGGAGACGATCTGCGCAAGGCACTTTGGAACGCTGATTCGGTGATCGTGGCGCACGGGACCGAACCGGACCCCGTGTTTTTCTACGGCAACCGGATGGCGCTTGCCTTGTTCGAGATGGACTGGGCCTCGTTCGTACGGATGCCATCTCGCCTGTCCGCCGAGCCGCTGCTGCGCGATGAGCGGGCTAGGGTGCTTGAGCGCGTGGGGCGTGATGGCTTCGTCAACGATTACGCAGGCATCCGGATCTCGTCGACTGGAAAGCGCTTTCGCATTGAGCGAGCGGTGGTGTGGAATCTTGTAGAGGCCTCGGGAGCGTGCCATGGTCAGGCTGCCACCTTCGACCGCTGGGTGCCTGCATAGCGATGCAACCTCACAACTGGTGATTCATGGACTGCCGGCCCGCCATTGCAAACGCGAATCCTTCTCGTTAAGATATGGGCTCAAGAACTCCATTGATGGAAAGACGCAAATGATCAGCCGCCTGTTCCCGCTTCTCGTGGCCTTAGGGGCACTCGTTTCCACCGGTCCCATCCAGGCTGCCGAGCCTGAGGTGCAACTGGCCATCAAGAACCACCGCTTCGAGCCGGCAGAACTCAAGGTGCCGGCAGGTCAGCGCATCAAGCTACTGGTGCACAACCAGGACCCGACGCCCGAAGAATTCGAAAGCCACGCCCTGAACCGCGAGAAGGTCATTCCTGGCGGCGCCAAAGCGACGCTCTACATCGGCCCGCTCAAGCCCGGCCGTTATGACTTCTTCGGCGAGTTCAACGAAGCCACTGCCAAGGGCACCGTGGTGGCCGAATAGTCAGCACGGCCACCACGATGTTCACGATCGCTCTCATCGTCTTTCGCGAGTCCCTTGAGGCCGCGCTTTTCATCGGCATCATCGCCGCCGCGACGCGCGGACTGGCACGGCGCAGCCGCTGGTTGAGCACAGGCGTTGCTGCTGGCGGTGTCGGCGCGTTCATCCTGGCGCTGCTCGCTCAACACATCAGCGGCTGGCTCGACGGACTGGGTCAGGATGTGGTGAACATCAGTGTCTTGTCGCTCGCCTTGCTGATGCTGCTGTGGCACTGTGTCTGGGTTAGCACACACACTAGGGAAATGGTCAGCGAGGCCCGGCAACTTGGGCAATCGGTAAAGGGCGGACAAAAGGCGCCTTGGGCGCTGCTCATCGTGGTGGCGCTCGCGGTCCTGCGAGAAGGCGCGGAAACGGTGCTGTTCGTGGGTGGCACGCTGAGCGGAGGTGCTTCCGTGCCGCCGGCGACCGTCTTGTCGGCAGTCGCCATGGGCATCATGGCGGGGGCGCTCCTGGGACTGGGCATGTATGCAGGCCTGTCACGCATTCCGACACAGCGGGTCTTTTACGTGACCAACCTGCTGATGGCTTTGCTGGCCGGCTCGTTGGCCAGCCAACTTGCCAGAGCACTGGCTCAGGCCGGCTTCATCGAGACTTGGGCTGGTCCGATGTGGGACAGCTCGCCGTGGCTGCCGCTCGATTCGGCGCTCGGGGCATTGCTTCACGCGCTGATCGGCTATGACGCACAACCCTCGGCTGCCCAGTTGGCGGCCTACTTGGGCGCTCTGGCCTTCATTTTTGTGGGCACACGCTTGCTCCGACCGGCCGCTCGCAAAGCCCAGCGCGGTCGCGTCCCGAGGGTGCCTCTCGCGCCCTCACCTTTTTCAAGCTCCGGAGACCTGGGATGCGACACGCCCTTGCGGCGGGGGCGCTGTACGCCCTTGCCTTGTCCTTTGTACCAATCGCCCCCCATGCGTGGGCAGGACCCGCCGACTACGTCAGCACACCGATCGTTGAAGAAGGTGAGCGCGAAATCGACTTCAAGGCGGGAACCGCGAAGTCCCGCGACGGGACGCGCGAGACCCAGTACTCGGTGGGTTTGGGGCTGGGTATCAACAGTTGGTGGTTCACTGAGGTGTATGCCATCTGGCACAAGATGCCAGGCGAATCCAGCACCTTCGACGCCTGGGAATGGGAGAACAAGTTTCAGCTCACCGAGACCGGCAAGTACCCGGTGGACGTGGGTTTCCTGTTCGAGATCGAGCGGCCCAAAGACCGAAGCGAAGGCTACGAGTACCGGTGGGGCCCTCTTTTGCAGGCGGATATCACTCCGACGCTGCAAGCGAATCTGAACCTGCTGTTCGAGAAGCATGTCCGCAGTCGCGTGCCCGGCACGGCGGAACTGGGTTACCAATGGCAACTGAAGTACCGGTGGAGTCCCTTCATCGAGGGTGGCATGCAAGGGTTTGGTGACGTCGGAGCATGGGACCGTTGGGAGCCGAAGTCGCAGCAAACGCACGTTGCAGGACCCGCGATCTTCGGACGCATCAAGCTGGGAGGACATCAATCAATTCGATACAACACGGCCATGCTCTTTGGACTCACTGAAGGCGCACCCCGACACGCCATTCGAGTCCAGGCCGAGTACGAGTTCTAGCGCCCGCGTACCGCAGGGCAAGGCGTGATCCTTTGGCTCCAAGCGTCAACCGGCACGCTTTCACAGGCCTTGACAGCTAAACCACACCCCATATACTGTACATAAATACAGTATTGGAGTTCGCCATGACCATCGACTACCGGCAGTGCTACAGACCAGAACCTTCACTCTCGTTCCCAACCTGGGTGCGCCGTTTGTGGGTCTGGCTGTAGGGGTGTCGCCGGCGCGTGGTGGCAGAAACATTTGGACGCCACGCCACGCAAAGCGCGCCGGATAATCAGCTTCAGTGAAAGCCCTTCGCCTCATCCTTCTGGTGCTGCTTGCGTTGCTGCTGCCCATCCGCGGCGCGCTTGGTGCGGCCATGATGTGTCCTGAAGGAGGAGTCAGTGTCAGCATGACAGCGACGGCTCCTGCCTCGGGCCACCACCATCATTCAGCGGACAACGAAACGGCGGCGCTTCATCACGGTCAGCCGTCCTCAAGCGACCACACCCATACCGATACAACCGCACACGCGGGTGGCTGCAACAACTGCGCTTCTTGCTGTTCGGTGACGCCCGTGCTGAGTGCCCTGCCAGCGATTCAGGCGCCGGTCGATGTCGAAGCGGTGAGCTTCCCGCCACTGCTGCTGCCGGCACCCACGTTCCACTGCGACGCGCAAGAGCGTCCCCCTCGAAGCACCTGACCCTGCGAGGCCTCCTTGGGGGGCCTTTGGGGCCCGTGCGCGCTGCGCGCGGGATTCAGCCGCCGGGCTTGAGCCCGCGGCGGTTCATTTGACTTCGACCCATGAACAACCAACCCGGATCCACTGCGTGCCAAGGCGACGCAGTCG
>CANBSV010000117.1 GCA_947372225.1 Burkholderiales bacterium
AGGCAGTTTCAAGCGCTTTTGCGAAGTGATCGGTCCGCGCTCGGTGACCGAGTTCAACTACCGCATCTCGGATGAGCGAAGTGCCCATGTATTCATTGGCCTGACAACGACGAAACGCGGTGAATCAACCGCGATTGCCGCCACTTTCAACGCTCAGGGTTTCGGAGCCATCGACCTCACGCTCGACGAGTTGGCAAAGCTTCATCTACGGCACATGGTTGGCGGTCGCTCCGAGCTTGCGCGAGATGAGCGGCTTTACCGTTTCGTGTTCCCCGAACGGCCCGGCGCGCTCATGAAATTCCTGTCGAATTTGCATCCCGGGTGGAATATCAGCTTGTTTCACTACAGAAACACAGGCGCCGACGTCGGCCGCATCCTGGTGGGCATCCAGGTGCCCAAAGAAGACAAGAAGGCATTCCGGGAGTTTTTGAGCACACTTGACTATCCGTGTGTCGATGAAACAGACAATCCGGCCTATCGGCTTTTCCTGCGCTGAGCGTTGCAGGTAGAGCGAATGCCTGCGCTTTCGGGGTCATCGATGTCTACTTACCAACACCTGATTTCACCCACCGCCAATGCGCTGCTCGAAGTAGCGTTGCGTGAAAAGTTATTGCGCCGCAGCCACACCATGGGCGAGTTGGGTGAGCTCGAACCGCTCGCGATCAGGTTGGGCTTGATCCAGAACACCTTGAAGCCGGCGTTCACTGCGCCTCAGGTGGTTGTTTTCGCTGCGGACCATGGGATCGCCGCAGACGGCATCGGTGCGAACCCAGTGCAGTCGACCCACCAACGGGTTCGAGCACTGTTGGCATCGCAAATGCCACTGTCGGTTTTCGCGCGCATCCAGCACCTGGAGTTGTCGGTCGTGGACGCGGGCGTCGCCGAGACGGTCAACCCTCACCCTCGCTTGCTTTCTCGCAAGATCGCCCATGGCACCAGAAGCTCGCGCCTGACCATGGCGATGTCTCTTGAACAGGCCCATGGCGCGATCCGTGCCGGCATGGAAATCGGCGACGCACTTGCTGGTAACGCGGTACTTTGCGCTGGCATCGGCGTGGGCTCACTTCAGTCGGCGGCATTGGTGCTTTCGCGGATCGCTGAAGTACCCATCCGGGAACTCGTACCGCAAAGACCCGGTTCGCCATCAAAAGATTTCGACGCTGTGATGCCCGTTTTGTTGGGGGCGCTGACGCGTCACAAGGACGTCAAGGATCCGGTAGAGATTTTGGCCGCTCTCGGCGGTTTCGAAATTGCCATGTTGGTGGGACTGATGCTCGTGGCGAGCGGCAAGCGGCAACTCATCATGGTGGACGGCCTTGCTGCCTGCGCCGCGCTTGCGGTGAGTTCCCGTATCAGTGCAGCCGTCGTTGACTATTGCGTGTTTTGCCGCAGCCACGCCCACGCGGGGCTTGACCGGGCCTTGCGGTTGTTCAACGCCTCAGCCTTGCTTGAACTCGGGATGGACAGCATTGACGGAACCGGTGCCACGCTCGCTTGGCCACTGGTTCAAAGTGCTGCCGCCTTGCTCACAGAGGTTGCGGAAGGGGAAGATCCGGGCCCCAGCCGGCCGGCCGAACTCTCACCCGCCGCCCCTCGCACCCCACGACAGGTCAACGCAAGCGAGTCCCTCTTGGAACCACGCCAGCACTCGGCGGCTCCATCGCCGACAGGGCATCCCGCCCCTCTGAACCCATCTCATTAGAAGGCGTTGACCCGTGAGCGCCCATCGCTGTTGCGGGGGGCAGCGTCCCCCTTTCGGCCACGGCCAAGGCAGGCATTTCCAGGACAACCTCGGGACCACTGTCTCCGCCGGCATGCGCCATCACCACCGTGGCGGTACGCCAGCTGACGTCATGAAGTACCAGGTCCGTATCGATCACGGCGCCCACCCTGTAGACGCGGGGAGGGTTCCCATCGACGGAAATGATGGCCAAGCCAGGACTGCCATGGCCTCTCGGTGCGGCCACACCGGCCAACCGAAGTCTTCCAGCGAAATCGGGTTTTGCAGAGGATTCTTCGACAGCAGCCTGGGCAATCGGGTTGGAGCCCAGCAACCGGGACACATCACCATGCGCCAAAGCCGCTTGACCTGCCGTGATCAAGTGCAAGGGCGCCCGATCCGATTGCACGGACAAACGCAGCCCCCAGAACACACCCGTCCCGGCGACAAGGGCCCAAATGGCAAAAGCGACGGATCGGGAAAGCATGGCCGATTATCATCGTCAGGAGACGTCGCGCGCCCAAACCGTGACCGGGAATTCATCATGGTCAAAACCGAATACGTTCCTTCTTCACGCGCTGCTGCTTTGCATCGTTCGCCCACTGCACGGGGAGTTCGCCTTGCGGGCTTCACGCTGATCGAGCTGATGGTGGTGCTGGTCATCATCGGCGTGTTGGCGGCGCTCATCGTGCCCAATGTGCTCAACCGTGCCGATGACGCCCGCGTCACGGCCGCTCGCACCGACGTCAGCAACCTGATGCAAGCCCTCAAGCTCTACAAGCTCGATAACCAACGCTTCCCAAGCGCAGAGCAAGGGCTGCAGGCATTGGTCACCAAGCCCAGCGCAGGCGCTGTGCCGCCGAATTGGAAGGCCTACTTGGACAAACTGCCCAACGACCCGTGGGGCCGGCCTTATCAGTATGCAAATCCCGGGGTCAAAGGCGAGATAGACATCTACAGCCTGGGCGCCGATGGCGTGGTGGGTGGTGAAGGCAACGACGCCGAAATCGGTTCATGGCAATGAGCGGCTGCGACGGGTGAAGTCGCGCCACGTCGGCTTCACGCTGATCGAACTGCTGATCGTCATCGCGCTGATCGCACTGGCCTCCTCGGTGGTGACCTTGGCGCTGCGAGACCCATCATCCACGCGACTGGAACAGGAAGGGGCAAGGCTGGCCTCGTTGCTGGAGTCAGCTCGGGCAGAAGCTCGAGCGCTGGGACTGGCCGTCAATTGGACGCCGGGGGCGGGAACGGCAAGCAAGGACGCTGACGCCGATTTCCGCTTTATCGGGCTGCCCGAGGCCTCCGCACTGCCGAATCGGTGGCTGAATCCCGGCGTCAGCGCCAGTGTCATCGGAGGCAGCTCGGTCAATCTGGGCCCGGAACCGCTGATCGGAGCGCAGCGCATCACATTGAGCCTGGATGACCGCCGCCTGACGCTGACCACTGACGGACTGGGGCCCTTCACGGTGGTCGGCGATGAAGCCGACTCGCCCTCGCGATGACTGCCGAGCCGCCGCCTCGCACATCTGCCGCAAGCCTGTCTCGTCAGGCCGACGGGTTCACCCTGATCGAGGTGCTGGTCGCGCTGGTCATCGTCGCGGTGACCCTCAGCGCAGGAATCAAGGCGGCAGGCGCTTTGCTTAACAACGCGCAGCGGCTCACCGAAGTCACCGAAGCCCAGTGGTGCGCGGACAACCAGTTGACAGGACTCAAACTGGCGCACACCTACCCCAATATCGGCGATGCCGCCTTCAGTTGCCAACAGCTCGGCCGCACCTACCTCGGCACATTGCGGGTGAGCGCCACGCCCAACCCCAGTTTCAGGCGGGTCGACACATTGATGGCCAACGAGTCGGGCCAAACCGTGCTCACCTTGTCCACCATCCTGCCTCGATACTGATCATGGGACGCGCGGCATTTCGAGCACGTGGATTCACTATGGTGGAAGTGCTGGTCGCTCTGGTCATCATGGCCACTTTGGCGCTGATGGCCTGGCAGGGGGTCGACGGCATCGTTCGCACCCGCGATGCGAGCCAGGCAAGACTCGAACGCACGCTGCGCCTCACCACCGTCCTCGCGCAATGGGAGCTGGATCTGACGTCCCTGCATGAGACTGACACGGTGCCCGCGCTGACCTTCGATGGCGCAAGGCTGAGGCTGACCAGACGCACAGCGGATGGGGTGCAGTTGGTTTCCTGGGCGTTGATGCCGTCAACCAACGAGTCCGAACAAGGGACCAGCCATTGGGTGCGCTGGGCGGGCCCTTCGGTGACCACTGGTGCCGCCTTGCAGGACAGCTGGCGGCGCAGCCAACTGCTGCAAGACAACGACCCCGCGCTGCTCAAGACCCTCAGCGGTCTGACGCAGTGGCAGCTCTATTGCTTTCGTGGCAACGCTTGGACGAACTGCCAGTCCAGCGGCGACGTGGCTCAAGTCGTCGCAACGCCGGGGGGCGGCGAAGCATCCACCCCTGCAAAGACGGTACTGCCATCCGGGATGAGGCTGGTACTGACCTTCGCCGGCGGCGGTGGATTTGACGGCACCCTGACGCGTGACGTGGCGTTTGGTCCGCAACTGCCATGAACCCAACAGCAACGCGATCGGTGCACCCGGCAACCCAGCGAGGTGCCGCCTTGCTGACTGCCATGCTGATCGTGGTGCTTGTCACCACCTTGGCATCGGCCATGGTCTGGCAGCAATGGCGAGCCGTTCAAGTGGAGTCGGCTGAACGGGCACGGACACAGGCAGCATGGATCCTGACCGGCTCGCTCGACTGGGCCAGACTGATCCTGCGCGAGGACGCGCGCAGCGGCCGCGCCACGACGCTGAGCGAGCCCTGGGCCACACCGTTGGCCGAAGCGCGGCTGTCGACCTTTCTCGCGACCGACCGAGACAACACCGACGGCGGACCGGACGCGTTCCTGTCGGGCGGCATCGTCGACGCGCAGTCCCGCTACAACCTGCGCAACCTCATCGACGACAGCGGCAAGGTGGTGAACGCGGAACTGTTCGCCATCCAGCGGTTGTTCGAATCGATCGGCGTGGCGCCGGACGCAGCCACCCGCGTGGCCAGTGGGTTGCGAGACGCCCTGGCTGCGGCTGGCAGCGCGGACCGTGCGCCGACCGCGCCGCTGATGCCTCGCAACGTCGGACAGCTCGCATGGCTGGGGATCGATGCCGACTCGGTGCGCCGCCTTTCGCCCTATGTCGTGATCCTCCCGGTGCGAACGCCGGTGAACCTGAATACCGCGTCGCGGGAAGTGATCGCCGCCAGCATCGACGGGCTGGATGTGGGGGGCGCAGAACGTCTGGTGCAAGCGCGTCAGCGCACGCCTTTCAAGACGCTCGCCGAGGCCCAAACCCTGTTGCCAGCCACGTTGAAGATGGAAGAAAACCGCGTCGGCGTGCTGTCGAACTTCTTCGAAGTCCGCGGCCGGCTGCGCCTGGATGACCGCGTGTTGGAAGAGCTGTCGTTGGTCGAGCGGCG
The DNA here is from genome assembly GCA_947372225.1 of Burkholderiales bacterium. Classification (GTDB taxonomy): domain Bacteria; phylum Pseudomonadota; class Gammaproteobacteria; order Burkholderiales; family Burkholderiaceae_C; genus PBB1. The sequence continues at coordinate 5,211 of CANBSV010000117.1, forward strand.
CGGGCTGGACGTCGTGGCGTTGCAGCGCCGACGGGTCAACTCGAAAGATGGTGTGCGATGAACAGCCTGTTTGAGCTGTCGAAATACTGATACTCGGCTACAACAACCACCCGTAAGCCCTTGATTTACTGCGTTTTGCGCCGGGCCGATCACTAGAATCATTTTGGCTTCGCAGCGTAGCCTCCAACGCCCATGTCAACCCTCGTCATCTGCTTGCCATCCCGCCCTCGCCTGCGCTCGCGCAGCGCAGAGCCGTTGGTGGCCGACGCCGTGAGCGCAGATGAATTCGATTACCTCCTGAGCAGCGACGGCTTCTCGGTTCAGGCCCAGGGCCGCTGCGCGCCGTCGCTGCTGCCCAAGGCGGACAGCGTGGTTGCGGTGATCGGTGATGCAGACATTGCATGGCACCGCATCACGTTGCCCAAAGCCCCGGCTGCGCGTTTGCGCGCAGCGCTCACCGGCTTGCTCGAAGACGCCGTGCTCGAAGATGCCGAATCCACCCATTTGGCGCTCGCGCCTGGCTCGGTCGCGGGGCAACCCACCTGGGTGGCGGCGATCCATCGCCCCTGGCTTGCCGGGCTGCTGGCGGGTCTGGAACGTCGCGAGGTCTTTGTGGACCGTGTGGTTCCCCTGTCTTGGCCTGATGACTGGCCCATCGGTCACTTCAGCGAAACGACCGGCACCAGCACCAAACAAGACCTGATGCTGACCTGGGCGCACACCGATGGCGTGGTGGTGTTGCGTTTGGAGGGCGGTCTGGCACGCAGCCTTTTGCCGCAGCCTCTGCCCGAGGATGCGCGCTGGAGTTCGACCCCCGAGGTCGCCACTGCGGCAGAGCGCTGGCTGGGTGCGCCAGTGACGGTGGTATCGGCCAACGAGCGTGCACTGTTGGCCACACGCACACTTTGGAACCTGCGTCAGTTCGATCTGGCTCGCCGCAACCGCGGAACCCGTGCCTTGCGTGACCTTCTTCGCCGCTGGTCGAGCCCTGTGTGGCGTCCTGTGCGGCTCGGGCTGCTCACGCTGGTGGCCGCACAGGTGGCCGGCTTGAACCTTTGGGCCTGGCATCAAAGTGCCGAACTTGCAGCCAAGCGAAAAGCCATGGTGAGTCTCGTGCAGTCCTCGTTTCCCCAGGTCCGCGCCGTGCTTGACGCGCCATTGCAAATGCAGCGGGAGATCGATGCGCTGCGTGCGCTGGCGGGCAAGCCCTCCGATGTTGATCTCGAGCCCCCCCTGCAGGCGGCAGCCGCCGCGTGGCCCATCGGGCAACCGCCTGTGAGCAGCCTGAGTTTTCAGCCCGGTCGGCTGACGTTGGCAGCCGCCGGCTGGAGCGAAGCGGAGACCGACCGCTTCCGATCGCAACTTCGGCCCGCCGGCTGGCAGGTGGATGCGTCGGGAGGAAACATCGTCCTGACTCGCGAGGCTCAAGGGCCACGATGAATCCGACCAACACCTCTGGCATCGCTCGACTCACGCAGTACCTTCCGGCGTCGTGGGTTGCGCAGGGTGTGCGATGGATGGCTCGATGGCGGGGTTTGGCACCGCGCGAGCGCAGCATCGTGCGCGCCGCTGGCATCTTCGTTGCCATCGTGCTGCTGTGGGTCGTCGCTGTGGCACCCGCGTGGCGCACGCTGAACCAGGCACCCGCACAAATTGACCAACTGGACGCCCAGTTGCAAACGATGCAACGGCTGGCCGCTGAGGCCGCCGAGTTGCGCAACATGGCGCCCATCTCGGCCATGCAGTCCAGCACGGCATTGCTGGCGGCCACGGACCGGTTGGGCTCCAAGGCGCAACTGATCTTGCAAGACGATCGCGCCACGGTCACCTTCAATGCGACGCCCGGCGGCGATTTGCAAAGCTGGCTGGCCGAGGTGCGCAGCGCCGCCCGAGCGCGCGTCACCGAAGCACAGCTCTCGCGCGACGCGCGGGGTTACGCCGGCACGGTGGTGCTGTCCTTGAAAGCCGGCTCATGAAGCGCTTTACCGCCAGCCGACTGGGCTTGTCGATTCCGCGCCGCAAGGTGTCGAGGCCGTCCGCCCACTCGATCGTGGGTCTGTCCCGCTTTGCCGACTCGACACATGCCGAACTGGCCTGGGGTCGCTCACGCGCCACGACGATGCGGTGGAGTGTGGCCGGTGCCCTGACCGGAGCGCTGGTTGCTCTCCTGTGCTTTGCACCCGCAGCCTGGCTCGCCAGTGCACTGTCCGCCGCCACGCAGCAGCGTTTCATGCTGGTCGATGCGCGCGGCTCGGTGTGGTCGGGTAGTGCCGTGGCTGTGTTGACAGGGGGCTTGG
>CANBSV010000118.1 GCA_947372225.1 Burkholderiales bacterium
GTGGTGGCCGTGCCGGGCGCGAGCAGCGCGATCACCGCCGTCAGCGTGGCCGGTGACACCGTGGGCAGCGGCTTTCGCTTCATCGGCTTTTTGCCGTCCAAGGGTGGTGAACGCACGCTGGCCTTGAAGGCGCTGGCGGCCAGCCTCGACACCCAGGTGCTGTTTGAAGCGCCGCACCGCATCGAGTCGCTGCTGCGCTCGCTGGGCGAATGCTGCGGCGCGCGAGCGGTCACCGTGTGCCGCGAGTTGACCAAGCAGTTCGAAAGCGTTGTCACCCGGCCCGCATCCGAGCTGGCCGGCTGGGCCGCCGAGGACGCCAACCGCCTGCGTGGCGAGTTCGTGCTGGTGGTGCACGCCATCGCACCGTCCACCTCAGCCGACGAATCAGCGCAGCACGACAGCGTATTGCGCACGCTGCTGGGTGAATTGCCGCTGAAGCAGGCGGTGTCGCTGGCGGCCACGCTCACCGGCGCGCCGCGCAATGCGCTGTACAGCCGCGCGCTCGAGCTCAAGGACGCCGACGCTGCGCGCTGAGGTGGCTCAGCGCAGCGTCACACGCTGGCTGAGGACGGGGTTGGCCGCGGTGGCCCACTCCTACAATGAAATTCGAGTCTTGAAGGATTGCACATGATCTCCCGCGAACCCACCATCGAGCGCCTGGCCGTCGCGCAGCAGTTGCTGCTCGAGCCGTTCGGGCTCACCGAAGCGTCGCTCGCACAGGCCCTGCAGGCGATCGCCACGCACCGCATCGACGACGCCGACCTGTACTTCCAGTACACCCGCAGCGAAGGCTGGAGCCTGGAAGAAGGCATCGTCAAAAGCGGAAGTTTCGGCATCGAACAGGGCGTGGGCGTGCGCGCCGTCGCGGGTGAAAAGACCGCCTTTGCCTATTCGGACGACATCTCTGCGGCTGCCCTGATGGACGCGGCCCGCACCGTGCGCACGATCGCCGCGGCCGGCCAGAGCCGCCGCGTCAAGGTGAACACGCCACACAAGGTGGCGACCAGCCGTGCGCTGTACCTTCCCATGGACCCGATCGCCTCGCTCGACAGCACCGCCAAGGTGACGCTGCTCGAGCGCATCGAGAAGATGGCCCGCGCCAAGGACCCGCGCGTCAAGCAGGTGATGGCCAGCCTGTCAGGCGAGTACGACGTGGTGCTGATCGCACGTGCCGACGGCACCCGGGCTGCCGATGTGCGCCCGCTGGTGCGCATGGGCGTGACGGTGATCGCCGAGCAGACAGTCAACGGCGAAGTGCGCCGCGAGACTGGCAGCGGCGGCGGCGGTGGACGTTTCGGGTACGCGCACTTTGACGACAGCGTGATCGAGGGTTACGTGAACGACGCGGTGAACGCGGCGCTGACCAACCTCGAGTCGCGTGCGGCCAAGGCCGGCGAGATGAGCGTGGTGCTCGGTTCGGGCTGGCCCGGCGTGCTGCTGCACGAAGCCATCGGCCACGGTCTCGAAGGCGACTTCAACCGCAAGGGCTCGAGCGCGTTCAGCGGGCGCATCGGCCAGCGCGTGGCGGCGCCGGGCGTGACGGTGCTCGACGACGGCACGCTGCCCGACCGGCGCGGCTCGATCAACGTCGACGACGAAGGCCACGCCAGCCAACGCAACGTGCTGATCGAAGACGGCATCCTCAAGGGCTACTTGCAGGACTCGATGAACGCACGCCTGATGGGCGTCAAGCCCACCGGCAACGGCAGGCGCGAAAGCTACGCCGCCGTGCCGATGCCGCGCATGACCAACACCTACATGCTCGCCGGCGACAAGACCAAGGAAGAAATCATCGCCGGCCTCAAGCGCGGCCTGTACGCCAGCAATTTCGGCGGCGGTCAGGTCGACATCACCAGCGGCAAGTTCATGTTCTCGGCGAGCGAAGCGTTCTGGGTCGAGAACGGCAATATCCAGTACCCGGTCAAGGGTGCGACCATCATCGGCAACGGCCCCGATGCGCTCACGCGCGTGAGCATGATCGGCAACGATCTCAAACTCGACCCCGGCGTGGGCACCTGCGGCAAGGACGGGCAGAGCGTGCCCGTCGGCGTGGGCCAGCCCACCTTGCGCATCGACCGCCTGACCGTGGGCGGCACCGCCTGAGCCACGCCCGCCCATCAAACCAAGCCCTTTCATTTCTCTCCGGAGCCTGACATGTCCGAGCCCCAAAGCGGCCGCTACGCCCTCAGCGAAAAAACCAGCCAGACCGACGACGAGCGCATCGTTGACGTGACCCCACTGCCTCCGCCCGAACACCTGATCCGCTTTTTCCCGATCCGCGGCACGCCGGTCGAAAAGCTGGTCGCCGACACGCGCTCGCGCATCCGCCAGATCATGGCCGGCCAGGACGACCGGCTGCTGGTGGTCATCGGCCCGTGCTCCATCCACGACCCGGCCGCCGCACTCGAATACGCCCGCAAGCTCAAGGTGCTGCGCGACCAGCACGCCGACACGCTCGAGATCGTGATGCGCGTGTACTTCGAAAAGCCCCGCACCACGGTGGGCTGGAAGGGGCTCATCAACGACCCGTACCTCGACGAGAGCTACCGCATCGACGAAGGCCTACGCATGGGCCGCCAGCTGCTGCTCGAGATCAACCGCATGGGCGTGCCCGCGGGCAGCGAGTTCCTTGACGTGATCTCGCCGCAGTACCTCGGCGACCTGATCGCCTGGGGCGCCATCGGCGCGCGCACCACCGAAAGCCAGGTGCACCGCGAGTTGGCCTCGGGCCTGTCGGCGCCCATCGGCTTCAAGAACGGCACCGACGGCAACATCCGCATCGCCACCGACGCCATCCAGTCGGCAGCGCGCGCTCACCATTTCCTGAGCGTGCACAAGAACGGTCAGGTCGCCATCGTCGAGACCACGGGCAACCCCGACTGCCACCTGATCCTGCGCGGCGGCAAGGCGCCCAACTACGACGCGGCCCATGTGGAAGCGGCCTGCAAGGACCTCGAAGCGGCCAAGCTGCCGGCCACGCTGATGGTCGACTGCTCGCACGCCAACAGCAGCAAGCAGCACGAAAAGCAGATCGACGTGGCACGCGACATCGCCGCGCAGATGTCGGGTGGCGCTCGCCGGATCTTCGGTGTGATGGTCGAAAGCCACCTCAACGCCGGCGCCCAGAAATTCACCCCCGGCAAGGACGACGCGACGAAGCTGGCCTACGGCCAGAGCATCACCGATGCGTGCATCGGCTGGGACGACTCGGTGGGCGTGATCGAAACGCTGGCTGCGGCCGTCAAGGCGCGCCGGCAGTAAACCGGCTGCGGGTTCCGATCAACGGGTGGGCGCTTGACTCACCCGGCGTCGCTCTCCCGGGCGAGTCGCTCGCTTTTCCAGTAGACATCGTCACCGCCCAGCCCATCGAGGTTGGCACGATTGAGGACGCGCGCCAGCACGAACAGCAGATCGCTCAGGCGGTTGAGGTAGTGCCGCGGCTCGTCGCGAAGCGGCTCGCTCGCCGCGAGCGACACCACGGCGCGCTCGGCACGCCGGGCAATGGTGCGCGCCACATGAGCCAGTGCGGCGCTGCGCGTGCCGGCCGGCAAGATGAATTCCTTGAGCCGCGGCAGCATGTCGTTGTAGTGCGCCAGAGCCTCGTCGAGGCGGATCACCGCGTCCGTCTTGAGCAGCTCGAAGCCGGGGATCGACAGCTCGCCGCCGAGGTTGAACAGCTCGTGCTGCACCACCACCAGCAATTCGCGCACATCGTCGGGCAGCGGCTCGGCCAACACCACGCCGAGCTGTGAGTTGAGTTCATCGACATCGCCCATCGCCTGCACACGCAAGTGGTCCTTGGGCACGCGCTGGCCGTCACCGAGGCCGGTGGTGCCGTCGTCGCCGGTGCGGGTGGCAATCTGCGTGAGTCGGTTGGACATGGTGTGCGCGTCGCGGTGGGTGTAGTGGCCACGATGATGCCCGATGCGCATCGCCCACGTGTCGGTGCGCGGCCGACAATCGCCACGACGGCGCCCAGATCCCCCTGCGCCTTGCGATGAACAACCCGACCCACCACCCCGACCTGCCCGCCTTCGAGCCACGCCCCGTGCCTGCGGCGATGCTGGCTGCGCTGCGCGCGCGCTTTGGCGATCGCTGCTCGAGCGCGCTGGCCGTGCGCGAGCAGCACGGGCGCGATGAGTCGCCGTTCGACGTGCCGCCGCCCGAGCTGGTGGTGTTTTGCGAGAGCACCGAAGACGTCGTCGACGTGGTGGCGCTGGCCGATCGGCACGCGGTGCCGGTGATCGCCTACGGCACCGGCTCGTCGCTCGAAGGCCACCTGCTCGCGGTGCACGGCGGCGTGAGCATCGATGTCAGCCGCATGCGAGGCATCGTCGCGTTGCACGCCGACGACCTCACGGTCACGGTGCAAGCCGGCGTGACGCGCATGCAACTCAACGACGAGATCCGCCACTCGGGGCTGTTCTTCCCGATCGACCCGGGCGCTGACGCCAGCCTCGGCGGCATGACCGCCACGCGCGCGAGCGGCACGAATGCGGTGCGCTACGGCTCGATGCGCGACAACGTGCTCGGGCTCACGGTGGTCACGCCGCAAGGCCAGGTGATCCACACCGGCACCCGCGCACGCAAATCAGCGGCGGGCTACGACCTGACGCGGCTGATGGTGGGCAGCGAAGGCACGCTCGGCGTGATCACCGAGGTCACCTTGCGGCTGTACCCGCAGCCCGAAGCGCTGTCGGCGGCCACCTGCACCTTCGCGAGCATCGACGCGGCGGTGCGCACCACCATGCAGATCATCCAGATGGGCGTGCCGATCGCGCGCTGCGAGCTGCTCGATGCGAACGCGGTGCGCGCGGTCAACCGCCACGACCGGCTCGGTCTGCCCGAAGCGCCGATGCTGCTGATGGAGTTCCACGGCAGCGCCGCCGGAGTGCAAGAGCAGGCGACCACGGTGCAGGCGGTGGCGGCCGAGTTCGGCGGCGAGCACTTCCAGTGGGCCACCACGCCCGAACAGCGCAGCCGGCTGTGGACGGCGCGCCACCGCGCCTATCTGGCCGGACTGCAGCTCAAGCCGGGTTCTCGCTGCGTCACCACCGACGCGTGCGTGCCGATCTCGCGGCTGGCCGAATGCGTCAACGACAGCGTGGCCGAAGCCGATGCCTCGGGGCTGGCGTACTTCGTGTTGGGCCACGTGGGCGACGGTAACTTCCACATGTGCTACCTGGTCGACCCGACGCAGCCTGCCGAGCGCAACACCGCCGAGCAGCTCAACCGTCAGCTCGTGGCGCGCGCCTTGCGCCTGGGCGGCACGTGCACCGGCGAGCACGGCATCGGGCTGCACAAGCAGGGCTTTTTGGTCGACGAGACCGGCGCCGGGGCCATCGACATGATGCGCAGCATCAAGCGCGCGCTTGATCCGAAAAACATCATGAACCCGGGCAAGATCTTCTCGCTGTGAGTCGCAAGCTGCACAGCGGCCTCAGTCGACCTTGGCGAGAGCCGTCCAGTTCTGGCTGACCGCGCCGGCGCCATTGACGCTTTCGAGGTGCACGCCAAAGCCCCACAGCCGCGCCACGTGCTTGAGCACTTCGGCCGCGCTGTCGCCGAGCGGGCGATCGTTGTGCTGGGTGTGGCGCAGCGTGAGCGAGCGGTCGCCGCGCAGGTTGACGCTCCAGACCTGGATGTTGGGCTCGCGGTGCGCCAGGTCGTACTGGCGCGACAGCGCCTCGCGCACGCGACGGTAGCCGGCGTCGTCGTGGATGGCCGCGACCTCGAGTTCCTTGTCGTGCTCGTCGTCGACGATCGAAAACAGCCTCAGCTCGCGCATCAGGCGCGGTGACAGGTACTGGCCGATGAAGCTCTCGTCCTTGAAGTTGCGCATCGCGTCGTGGACGGTGCGCAGCCAGTCGGCGCCGGCGATGTCGGGGAACCAGTGGCGGTCCTCGTCGGTCGGGTGCTCACAGATGCGCTTGATGTCGGTGTACATCGCAAAGCCCAGCGCATACGGGTTGATGCCGCTGTAGTGCTTGTGGCCCGCGGGCGGCTGGTAGACCACGTTGGTGTGCGACTTGAGCCACTCGATCATCACGCCGTCGGTGAGGTGCCCGTCGTCGTACATGGTGTTGAGCAGGTGGTGATGCCAGAAGGTGGCCCAGCCCTCGTTCATGACCTGCGTCTGGCGCTGCGGATAGAAGTACTGCGCCACCTTGCGCACGATGCGCACCACCTCGCGCTGCCAGGGTTCGAGCAGCGGTGCGTTCTTCTCGATGAAGTACAGCAGGTTTTCCTGCGGCTCCTCGGGAAAGCGCCGCGCCGTCGCTTCCCCCGCGGCTTTTTCGGCCTTGCGCGGCAGGGTGCGCCACATGTCGTTGACCTGCTGCTGCGCGTAGGCCTCGCGCTCGGTACGGCGCGCCTGCTCTTGCGCCAGACTGAGCTTGCTCGGGCGACGGTAGCGGTCCACGCCGTGGTTCATCAACGCGTGGCAGCTGTCGAGCAACTGCTCGACCGCATCGAGGCCGTGTCGCTCCTCGCATTCGGTCACGTAGTTCCTGGCGTAGACGAGGTAATCGATGATCGACGACGCATCCGTCCACATGCGAAACAGGTAGTTGCCCTTGAAAAAACTGTTGTGCCCGTAGGCCGCGTGGGCGATCACCAGCGCCTGCATGGCCATCGTGTTTTCTTCCATCAGGTAGCTGATGCACGGGTTGGCGTTGATGACGATCTCGTAGGCCAGGCCCATGTGCCCGCGCCGGTAGTTCTTCTCGGTGGAGATGAACTCCTTGCCGTAGCTCCAGTGGCGATAGTTCACCGGCATGCCCACCGAGGCGTAGGCGTCCATCATCTGCTCGGCGGTGATGATCTCGAGCTGGTTCGGGTAGGTGTCCAGGCCGAAGCGCTCGGCGGTTTGACGGATCACCGTGTGGTACTGCTCGAGCAACTCGAACGACCAGTCGTTGGGCGCGGGCAGCGGCTGCGCCGCACGGGTGCTCATGCGGCGGCTCCTTCTTTCTTGAACAGGTCGCGAAACACCGGGTAGATCTGCGCCGCTTCGGTGGCCTTTCGCACCGCGAACACCGGGCTTTCACCGGCCAGCGCGACGTACTCGTCCCACAGGTTCTGCTCTTCTTCGGCCACCTGCACGTAGGCAAAGTAGCGGCACAGCGGAAGGATCCGGTTGGCCAGCAACTCGCGGCAGCGGCCACTGTCGTGGTGCCAGTTGTCACCGTCGCTGGCCTGGGCGCCGTAGATGTTCCATTCGCTCACCGGGTAGCGCTGCTGGATGATGGTGCGCATCAATTCAAGCGCACTGCTGACCACGGTGCCGCCGGAT
>CANBSV010000119.1 GCA_947372225.1 Burkholderiales bacterium
GGTTTCTTCAAGCGCCTGTTCGGGGGGAAGTGAGCGATGGGTTTCCTGTCATTCTTCCTGGGCGAAAAGACCAAGACCGCCAATGTCGCCAAGGAGCGGCTGCAAATCATCCTGGCCCACGAGCGCAACGGCCGCTCGCGGGCACCCGAATACCTCGCCGACCTGCAGCGCGAGCTGCTCGCGGTGATCTCGAAGTACGTCTCGGTCGGGCCCGGCGACATCAAGGTCGAGGTCGAGCGCCAGGGCGATCTGGAGGTGCTGCAGGTCAAGATCGAGTTGCCTGAGGCGGCACGGTGACTGCTCGGACTTTCAGCGGGCTTTTGATGCCTCACGCTCATGCCCCGAAAAAATATTCCAAGCCATTGATAATGGGCCGTATTCATTGTATTTGAGGCCTTTATGGCCGCCCCTTGATCTCTTGACAGGCATGCTTATTTTTTAATATAAAAAGCCTTCTTTTTTCAGATTCCACTATTTTCAAGTCGGTGACGAAGTAACAAGGCATATCTTCCGTGAACAATTTACTTTTGATAACCGCAACAATATCACCACCTACCGGGGCGGTTAACCTTAGCAGGTCGGATCCTGCTCTTCGATTGCAAGATTACTTGGAAGCCTTCATTTTTTATGTGGACTGTCTCGATCGCGGGCTCTTCAATTCCTTGGTGTTCTGCGAGAATTCGGGCTCTGACATAACAGAATTAAGAAAAATTGCCGAGGGCTCCCCCAGTTATTCCAAGATCGAGTTTTTGGTGTTTGACGGCCTAGACTACCCGCCCCACTATGGGAGGGGATACGGAGAGCTCAAACTGATAGATTTTGCAATGAGGCAATCAACTATCATTGCAAACGCACCATCAAATTTATTTGTTTGGAAGGTAACTGGAAGATATGTGATTAGAAATGTAAATAATCTAATATCAGCTCCTGAAAATTTAATATTGTTTTGCAATTGCAAAAACCACCCTATAAAGTGGGCGGATATGTATTTTATGGGTTGGCGGCGAGGTTGGTACGATTTAATATTTGACGGAGCCCTAGATAAAGTGAAGGAAAATCAAGGCACAACCTCCGCCGAGATTGGATTTAGAGCGATCGTGGATGCTATTTCTGTTGATAATCCTGTTAAACATCGTTTTGATGAGCCGCCCATTATAAAAGGGGTTCGGGGGTACGATGGGCATCGGTATGAGGCTGGACTTTGGAGGTATTCGGCAAGGAAACTTTTAAATCGCGTAGCACCATGGATTTGGATTTAGGCGGATTTTCGATTGGACTGACTCAAGCTATATTCGTAATGTTCACCCCAAGAAATGGGGCTAGGTAATGGAATCTTCGGGAGATGGGGGGGTGATTTAAATCCCTAAATCGGTTGGCCCGCCAACCAGCTTTCAGCGAGCTTGGACCAGCGCCATTCACTGGCTGCGGTACGGCCCGCCACCGACATCGACTCAGCCAACTCATGATCTGTGGCCAGCCTGTCGAGGGACTGTGCGATGTCTGTGGTGATGTGTTCGATCGATGTGGGTGCGATCAGGAAGCCTGATACACCGTGGTCGATCAACAGCGCCGGGCCGCCCCAGTCCAGGCATACGGGCGGCAGACCGACGGCCATCGCCTCTTGAATGACGATGCCATTGGAGTCTTCCAGGCTGGGCAGGACGATGCCTCGATAGTCGCCGAGCGTCTTGAAGAACTCGTCCTGCGATGCGTACCAGTCCAGAAATCGGACCCGGTGCTCCAGCCCCAACCGCTGAACCAGCGCCTCGCAGATTTCTCGCTGTGGGCCGCGGCCCACGATGTCGAGACAAACATCATTCCGGGTCTTCGCCAGCGCCTCAATGACGAGATGAGTGCCTTTGAAGAACACCAGCCTCCCGACGTGTACAAACCGCAGATTCACGCCCGCATGCGTGACCCGAGGTCGATCGAGCAACTCGTCCTTGATGCCGCAATCCAGCGTCTGTTGAAGAATCTTTTCGGGGCATCCCGATGCTCGCAATGAAACGAGGCTGCGTTCGCCTCCTGCGACCAGTATCTGGTCGGCTCGTTTGAGGCCTCCCGGCCGCAAGCGATTCAGTCGCTGCAGCGGCAGGTGCGTGATCCGACGCAGCTTGGCCGAAAGACTCTCATGGCCCCTGAAGATCGCCGGGTAGTAGATGTTTCCGTTGATCGGGCCGAACACGTTGATGTGTCGATTCGACAGGATGCGTGGCACCACCGGTGAATTGGGCTCCACCTGATGGATGACGACCCGACCTTGGTGTCCGCGGTCCCGGACGATTTGTTCGGCCAGCCGCATGGCACAAACCCCGAACCACACATCGATGCCCATGCGCAGGACCACGCTGCGCCACAAAAAAATGGCCAGCGCGGAGTCCTCGACGAAGAAGACGTCTTTCAGGCCCAATCGGGCCACCTCGGCTCGATTGCGTGCGTGGGTGATCTGCAGCGTTTCGGGGTGCAGTTTCTTGAGTTCCTGAAAGGTCTGCAAGGCCTTGATGGCCTCGCCGCCCATTTGCTCGGAGACATTGGGCGCGATCAGAATCAGTAGCAAGTCCGCATTCATGTGAATTCCGCTGAGCGCATGGAGTGCGACGATAACGGGGCGCAGCGCTGAAGCTCTCGCAGAACCCGTTTTTTCCACGCCAACGGAAAGCCGATTTGTCGAAACTGCCTGTCCACAAGATTCCCGAATCGGTCCTGGTCGTCATCCACACCGGCGATTTGCAAGTGCTCCTTATCGAGCGGGCCGACCGTGCCGGGTTCTGGCAAAGCGTGACCGGCTCCAAGGACTTCCCGGATGAGCCCGGCGACGAGACCGCCATTCGCGAAGTCGCAGAGGAAACCGGGATCCTTGTCGGATCGCAGGATGTGCCCCGCTCGTGTCTGCGAGACTGGCACATGCGCAACGTTTACGAGATCTACCCCGTGTGGCGTCACCGCTACGCGCCCGGCGTGACGCACAACACCGAGCATGTGTTCGGGTTGCAGGTGCCGCGCGACATCGCCATCACGCTCGCGCCGCGCGAGCATCTTCGCTACGAATGGCTGCCGTGGCGCGAGGCGGCGGATCGTTGCTTTTCTCCGTCCAACGCCGAGGCGGTGTTGCAACTGCCGCGGTTCGTGCCGGCGTGATGCGCTCCCGTCTGGCGCATTCGGTCGCACCGGCGCACCCCGGCGAAGAAGTCTTGCGCGTGGCCACCTACAACATCCACAAGGGCGTGCGCGGCGTGGGGCCGCGGCGCCGGCTCGAAATACACAACCTCGCGCTCGGCATCGAAGCACTCGATGCCGATCTGGTGTTCCTGCAGGAAGTGCGCAGTTCCAACCGGCTCGAAGCCCTGCAGTTTCCAGACACGCAGTTCGGCTGGCCACGCATGCCGCAGGCCGACTACGTGGCGCCCGAAGGCTATGAGGTCGCCTACCGCACCAACGCCTACACGCGCCACGGCGAGCACGGCAACGCCCTGCTGTCGCGATGGCCACTGGGCGAGATCCGGCACCACGACGTGTCCGACCACCGTTTCGAGCAGCGCGGCCTTCTGCACGTGCCCGTGCAGTGGAATGGCACGCTGGTGCACGCCATCGTGGCGCATCTGGGACTGATGCACGCCGGCCGAGTGCGCCAGGTCGATCGCATTGCTGCATTCATCGCCGCCCATGTGCCCAGCGATGAGTGCCTGGTGCTGGCGGGTGACTTCAACGACTGGGGCGAGAAGCTCGACGCGCCGATCCGCCAGATGGGCCTCGTGCCCGCACGACCTGCAGGTCATGCGCCGCCGCGCACGTTTCCGTCGCGGGTGCCGTTCTTTTCGCTTGACCGCATCTACACGCGCGGGTTGGGCTGCGTGTCGACCCACGTGCCGCGTGGCTCGGCGTGGGCGCGCATGTCGGACCACCTGCCGCTGGTGGCCGAACTGCGGCGGGCCTGACCCCTCTCCATCAGGACGCACCGGTGGCCATCGACACACCCGATTCCGTTGCCGATGCCGCGTCACGATCGGCGCTGCGACGGCTGTGGGGGCTGGTGCAACGACCCGTGTTCAGCGGGGGCAACGCGGTTCAACTGCTGCGCGGCGGCGATACGCTGTTTCCGTCGATGGTTGACGCCATCCAGCGGGCTCGTCACGAGGTCTGCTTGGCGACTTATATCTTCCACGACAGTCCGGGCGCCAACCTCGTTGCCGAGGCACTCGTTGGCGCCGCACAGCGCGGTGTGCTGGTCAGGGTGGTGGTCGATGGATTTGGCACGCTGGCCTGCCTGAGCGCGCTGCGTCAGCGCCTGTGCGATGGCGGGGTGCAAGTTGCCGTCTATCGGCCCATCGACCGCTGGTGGAACTGGTTTCAGCCCGCGCAACTGCGTCGGCTGCACCTCAAACTGTGCGTGGTCGATGCCGAGGTCGGCTTCGTGGGCGGCATCAACTTGCTCGACGACCGTTTCGATCTCAGCCACGGACCGACCGAGCAGCCCCGGTTGGACTTCGCGGTCCGGCTGAGCGGGCCTGTGGTCGCGCCCATCCATCAGGCCACGCTGGCCGCCTGGACGCGTGCCCATCTGGGGCGCTCGCTCAAGCACGAAGCGCTGGCCATTGCGCGGTCGACGCAGCCTCTGGCCCGTCTGCGCCGCCTGGTGCGTCGCTTGCGCATGGCGAGCGGCCGCGGTTTGCAGGCGATGCCGGGAGATTTGGCCGCTGTGCGCGCTGCCTTTGTGCTGCGTGACAACTTGCGTCAGCGCCGCACCATCGAGCGCAGTTACATCGATGCGATTCGGCGTTCCACGATGCGGATCGATCTCGTGACAGCGTACTTTTACCCGGGCCAATCGTTTCGCCGTGCGTTGCTGCAAGCCGCCCGGCGCGGGGTGAAAGTGCGGCTTTTGCTGCAGGGCAAGCTCGATTACCGCATCGCGGGCCTCGCAGCACGTGCGCTGTACGACGAGATGCTGGGCGAGGGCGTGCGCATCTACGAGTACACGCCGGCCTACCTGCATGCCAAGGTGGCGGTCATCGATGACGAGTGGGCGACTGTGGGCAGCTCCAACATCGACCCGCTGTCCCTGCTGCTCAACCTCGAAGCGAACGTGATCGTGCGCGATGCGGCCTTTGCCGCCGAGCTGTCCGCGCAGTTCGATGCCGCGGTGGCTGTCTCGGTCGAGATCGATCCATCACAGAAGTACCGCCCCGGCCTGCTCGGCGCGTTGCGCCGTGGCTTCGTGGCGTGGATCGCGCGGGTGTACTTGAGGGTGGCGGGTTCGACAGGGCGTTACTGAAGCGTCAGGGGGGTTGGACCCGGTGCGGCATCGGCTCGCTCTGGCCATCGCTTGGGCCACGGCATGGCTGCCAGCCATGCCCCCGCCTCAACTTGGCGCACTTCGGGCGGCACGGAACCTGCGAAGGCTCGAGGGCCATCCTGCCGTGTCCCACTCGAGGAACTCCCATGACGTTTCGCCTTTTGCCTTTGGCGCTGGCCTGCGCCGCTGCTGCGCTTTCCAGCCTGCCCGTTCGTGCCGCTGAAGAGATCAACGCCTTGGTGTGGTGCGACCACACCGACGATGCTTTCCTCAAGGGCTTCACCGCCAAGACCGGCATCAAGGTCAAGGTCAAGGATTACGAAGGCACCGGCACCGCGCTGGCGCTGCTCGAGCAGTCCAAGCCCGGCGACTGGGATGTGTTCGTGGTCGACTCCACTGACGTGCGCCGCATCGTCGAGCGCGGACTGCTGGCCGAGTTGAACCCGAAGGACTACCCGCTGGCCGACGTGCCTGAGGCGGTGCGCCTGCCCGAATACAACACCGTCAAGGGCAAGATGTACGCCGTGCCCGAGAAGTTCGGCTACAACGCCATTGCCTTCGACAAGAGCAAGGTCGGCGTCGACAAGGCGCGCGACATCTCCACGCTGTGGAACCCCGCCTTCAAGGGCAAGATCGCTGTCTACGACTACTACCTGCCGGTGATCGGCCAGGTGGCGGTGGCGCTGGGCAAGGCGCCGCAAACGCTGTCCGAAGCCGACCTGCCGGCGATCGCCGAAAAGCTCAAGGCGATCCGTGCCAATGCCGCGCTGGTCGGTGACGTGACCACCTCGCAAACCGCGCTGGCCACCGGCAAGGTCTGGATGATCGCCGGCGGCGGCGAGTACTCGGTGGCCGGTCTGGCCAAGGAAAAGCCCAACCTCGATTGGGTGCTGCCCGATGTGGGTGGCATCCGCTGGCAGCAAGCCATCGGCGTGTTTTCGGCGTCCAAGAAGCAAAAGGCCGCCACCCAATTCGTGCAGTACGTGCTGTCGCCCGACGGACAGGCCAAGCTCGCCACATCGTCGTGCTACTGGGGCATGCCGGCCAACAGCAAAGCTTCTTTGACGGCCGAGCAAAAGAAGATCCTGCGCTGGGACGAGCAGCCGAAGTTCCTCGCCAAGTCGTATCCGTATCCGTCGCCGACCGAAGCCTTCGACAAGTCCATGCAGGACTTGTGGGCCAAAACGCTGCAGAAGTGACGCTGTGAGAAGCAGCGCCTGGCGCGGTGCGCTGCTGGCCGCGCCGGCGGTGCTGTGGACGTTCGCGTTCTTCGTGCTGCCGTCGTCCGCGATCGCGCTGTGGAGCTTCTTCCGGCGCGAGGGCGGGGTGCTCGTCACCACGCCCAGCCTCGACAACTACCGCCGCCTGATCGCCGACGACACCTACGCGCTGGCGCTGCAGCACTCGCTCGAGACCACGCTGCTGGTCACCGCGTTGTCGGTGCTGCTGGCCTACCCGCTGGCCTACGCCATCGCCTACCGCGTGGCGCCACGCTGGCAGCGCGCGGTGCTGATGCTCGCGGTGCTGCCGTTCTGGACGTCGTACGTGGTGCGTTCGTATGCCTGGCTGCTGGTGCTCGCGCCCGAAGGCGTGATCAACCGTGCGCTGATGGGCTGGGGCTGGATCGCCGAGCCGCTGGAACTGGCCTTCACGCCCGGCGCCTCGGTGATCGGCTTCGTGCATTTCTTCGTCATGCTGTGCACGCTGACCATCTACGCCAGCCTGGTTCGCATCGACCCCAAACTGCGGCTGGCCGCCGCCGATCTGGGCGCCAGTCGCTGGCAGACCTTCTCGCGCATCACGCTGCCGCTGTCGGCGCCGGGCGCGGCAGCAGGGGCGTTTCTCACCTTCGTGATCACGATCGGGGACTACGTCACGCCGCAGATCCTGGGCGGCAACACCGAGCTGCTGCTGCCGCAGATGATCCTGATGCAGATCCAGCGCCGCGCCGACATCCCGATGGCCTCGGCGCTGTCGATGGCGATGA